>DATLUW010000448.1:0-3579 GCA_035577825.1 Actinomycetota bacterium
CCCGGCGTGGACACGCTGTTCGGCGACGCTGGCAACGACCTCTGCATCGCGGAGCACGGCGAGAAGACGACGGGCTGCGAGACGGTTCGCTTCTTCACCCAGCCGCTGCCGTAGCGGCACAGGTCAGACGTCCCAGCGGCCAGTCTGCGGCGCGAACCCCGAGTCCGGCTGGAACAGCACCGTCGCCGGGGACTGCCCGCCCCGGACGCGGAACGTCACGAACCCCCGCACCTGATCCCCGGGTGCGACACGCACCTGTCCCAGTCCCGGCTCGAACGAGTCGAGGATGCTCGGGTGGATCTTCCGGCCCTGGGCGGTGAGCATCAGCATGCCGTTCGCCGGGTAGTCGACGTAGGGCACCGTGCCGGTGTTCTCGATCCGGAACTTCGCGCCGACGTCGAACGGCCGCGGCGGCGAGCCGGGCGGCAACGTCGGGTGCGGTGTGACGGCGAGCCCGAGGAACGTGACGGTGACCTGTTCGCCCGGGCGGAGCCCCTGCAGCACGATCGGGTGGTCGCTCCCGGCCGTGAGGGTCGGCGTGGGCGTCGGCGACGGCGAGAGGACCGGGATCGACGAGGGCGGCGCGAACGACGGGACGTCGAAGCTCGGGGGCGGGACGGAGACGTCCGGTGGCGCCGATGACGACACGCTCTCCACGACTCCGGCCACGATGCCCGCCACGACCAACGCCAGGAACAGCACGGCGACCGCGCCGACGAACTTGCCCGCCCGCCGCCTGCGCCGGAGCTCCTCCTCGGTCGGGGGCGGCGGGCCGATCGGCAGCGGGTCGGGGTCGGGCGCGCTCCCGGCGGGGCGCTGCTGGGCCAGGATCCACGGGATGCGATCGGCGAGGTCCGAGAGCGTGTCGAGCAGCGCCCGCCCGCTCACCTTCCGGTCGTGTCCTTCCCGATAGGCCAGCACCCACGGCCCGGCGATCTCGAACCGCCAGTGCTTGTCGAGGCCGAGCAGCCACCGGCGGACGTTCGCGTCGACGAGGTCCTGCGTGAACGCCGGGTCGGTCGTCTGCACCCGGAACTCCTCGTCGAACGCCGGGTCGAGCCGGACCTCCTCGGCGCCGTGGAGCTTGTCGGCGCCCATCAGCAGGTGGCGGCGTTCGATCACCACGTGGGGGAAGGCGGCGTCGATGCGGGCAACCGCGCCGCGGCGTGCGGTGATCGTGTTCCCGTAGCGGCCGCCCGGCACCGTGTAGAAGAGCCGGAACATGTGCACGTCCCGCCCCCGGTAGCTCCCGTAGGACACCTGGTGGAGCGACCGGCTCGTGCCGCGGGACAGGAGCGTGAGCGGCAGGTCGGCCAGGTCCGGGTCGTCGTCCCCCACGTACTGGAGGCCGAGCGCCTCGGCCGCGCGCCGGTTGCGCCGGGTCCGGCGGGCCCGCAGCCGCGCCGTGGCATTCACGACCGGCGGGAAGTGCAGCGCGTGGAGGATCACCCACAGCCCGAAGACCACGACGACGGCGAGCACGCCGTAGCCGAGGACGGCCGGGGCGACGTTGCCGGGGGAGGTCGCGGTCACGGCCGGCAGTCGGGTCGCATGGCGGACCGGACTTCATCACGGCCGGCCGGGCCGGGCAAGCGAACGCTTCCGGGGATCGCCGGCGTTCCTCGACCGGGAGGGTTCCGGTTCCCGGGCGGCTTCCCTACAATCGCGGCTCGATGCGACTCCGTGCCCCACGATCGGCCGTCGCCCTCGCGCTGATCGCGGGAACGCTGGCCGCGATGCCCGCACCCGCCGCATCCGCGGCGGCCGATCCACGGCCGAACATCGTCGTGATCATGACCGACGACCAGCGGTTCGACAGCCTCACGAACTGCCTGCCCGACTACCAGCGCCCCGACGGCCCGGGGACGGTTCCCTGCATGCCGAACGTCCGCTCGCTGCTGCAGGACCAAGGGATGACGTTCGCGCAGTCCGACGTCACGACTTCGGTGTGCTGCCCGGCCCGGGCGAGCTTCCTCACCGGCCTGTACGCGCACAACCACCACGTCTACACGAACGAGGAGCCGTACGGCGGGTTCGAGGGGTTCAAGCCCCGGCAGGCCTCGACGCTCGCCACCTGGCTGCACGGGGCGGGGTACCGCACCGGGCTGATCGGCAAGTACCTGAACGGCTACTACGGGCCCGAGACGCCGCCGGGCTGGGACGACTGGCACGCCATGTTCGGCTCGGCGAGCTCCAGCTACAGCAACTTCACGTTGGTGGAGAACGGCTCGATCGTCGACTATCAGAAGTCGTACCACACGACCGTGCTCGGCCAGAAGGCCGTGCAGTTCGTCAACTCGACGCCGGCGAACCAGCCGCTGTTCCTGTATTTCGCGACGCACGCGCCGCACTTCCCGTTCACGCCGGCGAAGGGCGACGGGCACGACTACGAGGGCATGACCCCGTGGCGGCCGCCCTCGTACGACGAGGCGAACATCTCCGACAAGTCGCCGTTCTGGCAGTCGCAGCCGATCCCGGACTCGACGTTCATCGCGAACCGCGACAAGGACCAGTACCGCCAGCTCGAGACGCTCGAGGAGGTCGACCGGCAGATCGGGGCGATCGTCGCGGCGCTCGGGCCGCGGGTCTCGAACACCCTGTTCGTGTTCACGTCGGACAACGGGCTGACATGGGGCGAGCACCGCGACCACGAGCAGAAGGGGTGCGAGTTCGAGGAGTGCATGCGGGTGCCGCTCGTGATCCGGTACGACCCGCTGACGGGCGGCAACAAGTCGGTCGACGCCCACCCGGTCCAGAACATCGACCTGGCACCGACGATCGCGCAGGCCGCGGGGCTGACGGCGTACGACGCGATGGACGGGCGGAGCCTGCTGCCGCTGCTGGCGGGTTCGGCGCCGCCCGACTGGCGGACGGCGATCCTGGGCGAGAACTTCGGCTCGCTGTCGCCCACGGACCAGAAGTGGCCGCCGTCGAACAAGCTCATCGAGACGTTCGCCGGGGATCCCGACGGGGGCGGCTCCAAGTACGTCGAGGCGTGCGACCGGGACGCGCACGTCGAACCGTGCCCCGTGACGTTCTCGTCGTTCTACGACGAGAACGCCGACCCGTACGAGATGTGCAACCGATTGTCCCCGGCGGCGTGCGCTGCCGCGCCCGCCGCCTCCCTCGTCCAGCACCTGCAGACGCGGCTGCACGCCATGGCGGTCTCCGTGCCGCCCTCGCTCTCCGTGGCACCGCCGCCGCCGACGTCGACCACCGCGGTGTCGGTGCCGTTCTCCGGGACGGGGCTGTCGACGTTTCGATGCTCGGTGGACGGCGCGGCGCCGTCGTCGTGCGTGAGCCCGTTCACGCCCGCCGGGCAGACGCACGGGCCGCACACGCTGGTCGTGCTGGGCGAGGGGCCGGGCGGGACGGCCGCGCCGAAGACCGTGCGGTGGTGGATCTCCTCGCGCATCCCGGCCACGCCGACGTTCACGCAGGTGCCGCCCTCGCCGTCCCCGCAGTCGGCCTCGTTCTCGTTCACGGACTCGGAGTCGCCGGTGACGTTCCAGTGCTCGCTGGACGGCGCGGTGATGTCCTCGTGCGCGTCGCCGGTGTCGCTCTCGTCGCTGTCGGTGG
>DATLUW010000449.1:0-2925 GCA_035577825.1 Actinomycetota bacterium
CAGCTCCTCGACGACTGTCTCGAAGCAGCCGCGGAGGAGATCGACTTCGACCTCGACCGCACCGACCCGCTGCCGGTGCCGACGCCGCTGATGATCGTGCGGGTCAACGTCAACCGGGCCGTCGAATGGTTCAAAGCCACCGACGCCAACGCCGGATCGATCGGCACCGAGCAGACCGGCGTGCTCGAGGTCCCCGACGACGGGTTCGGCAAGTGGTCGTTGACACTGCGACCGTTCAAGCAGCAGTGGGGGATCGGATGAACCTGCTCGATGCCCGCGCCAAGCTGGCCGCCGCCCTCGCCCCGATCGAGGACACCGACCCGGTCGTGCTCGTCGATCTCGTCGACGCGCTGGAACCGCCAGCGCTGATGCTCGGCTGGGGTGAACCGTGGCTGCAACCGCAGACGGCATGCCTGCGGACGGGCCGGCTCGTCGTGACTGCCGTGGCGGGCCGGCTCGTCCCCGGCGCCGGCATCGAGGCCCTCGAGCAGCTCGTCGAGTACACCCTCGACACCCTCAAGGCCGACGCCGGCCAGTGGGCGCTCGACTCGGTCTCCGGGCCCCGCGTGTTCACCCTGTCCAACATCAACTATCTCGCAGCGCGGATCACGTTGCGGGTCCCGATCACAGGAGGTCCGTAATGGCAACCGATCCAGAACCGCTCATTCTCATCAACCCCGATCTGACCATCGACGGCCAGACCCTGAAGTGCTTGATGTCGCACATCGAGATCACCCCCGACGTCACCATCGTCGAGGTCAAGACGTCGTGCGGTGTCAAGGAGTACCCGGGCACGATCAAGTGGACCCTGAAGGCCTCGCTGTATCACAGCTTCGACCCGGTCGGCACCAATGCCATCTTGACCGCCGCCGTCGAGGGGCACGTCCCGGTGGACTTCACGGTGCTTCCCTCGACGAGCGTTCCGGTCTCGGCGACCAACCCGGAGTACACCGGGCAGGTCATCCCGCGACCGTTCACACCGATCGCCGGCGACATCGGGGACGCGTCCTCGTTCGACCTCGAATGGTCGATCATCGGATGGACCGACGTGCCGACGACCAACATCGTCCCGGGACCGTGACCGCCCCGAACGTCGAGTTCGTCGGCACCGACGCGGCGATGGCCGACCTGAAACGGTGGGCCGACGATCTCAAACCAGAAGTCGACAAGGCCGGCGCACCGCTCGGCCAACGTGTCGCCGGGACCGTCAAGAGCCGCGTCCCTCATCTGACCGGCCAGCTCGCCGGATCCGTCGAGAGCTCGACCGACGACGAGGGGATCGTCGTGTCGCTCGGCGACGGGGTCCCGTACGCCGGATGGATCGAGTTCGGCGGCTCACGTGGCCGCGACTACGTGCCCGAGGGCCGCTACCTGTACCCGTCGCTGCTCGACGCCCAAGACGAATACGAACAGCTCGCCGCCAACACGGCGGCCGACAGTATCGGGAGGTTCCGATGGTCGACACCATCAGCAGCGTGAGCAACAACGGGCACACCAGGGTGCTGCCGGAGATGATCCGGCTGACCGCCGCCGAGTCGCAGCGGATCCCGTCGCCCGGCACCCAGCGCGCGTTGAAAGCGCAGACCGGGCAGACCTGGGACAAGCTCGTCGGCCCGGATGCCGACTCGGCCGACCGGGTCCAGACGATGATCTGGATCCAGCTGCGCAAGCAGATCCCCGATCTCCGCTGGGAGGAATGCGACGAGATCGCCGTTCAGATCGAGGAGGGAGCGCTCGACGTGGACCCTACGAACTTCGGCGGCTCCGCGAGCTTGCCGCCTTCTGTCGCTTCTGGCGACTGAGCCCCGACCAGGTGTACGCGATGGATGACGACACCTACCGGGCGTTCGTTGGCTACCAGCGTGACGAGCTGAAGGCCCGCGAGCGGGCGGCACGCCGCCGGAAGGGATGACCGATGGCATCCGGTCCGAGCATCGCGGTCAAGTTCCTCGCCGACACATCGAATCTCGTCAGCGGGGTCGACAAGGCTGCCGGCACGGCCTCGAGCAGCATCGGCGGGTTCGCCAAGAAGGCCGGGGTCGCCATCGGCGGAGCGTTCGCTGTCGGCGCGGTCGTCGAGTTCGGCAAAGCATCCGTCGACGCGGCAGCAGCCGACGCCGAGGGCCAAGCGAAGCTCGCCCAGACGCTCAAGAACACGACCGGCGCGACGCAGGATCAGATCGATGCCTCCGAAAAGTTCATCGGCAGCCTGTCGAAGCAAACGGCGATCGCCGACGACGATCTGCGACCGGCGTTCGACAATCTGGTCCGCGGGTTCGGTAACGCGGAGGATGCCCAGAAGGCGCTGGCCCTGGCGACCGACATCTCGGCCGGCACCGGCAAGGATCTCGGCTCGGTTTCTGAAGCGTTGATGAAAGCCGCCAACGGCCAGACCGGCGCGCTCGGCCGCCTCGGCATCGAAACGAAAGACTCGGCCGGCCACGCCAAGACCCTCGATCAGATCATGGGCGACCTGTCCGGAACGTTCAAGGGGCAGGCCGCCGCCGCCGCGGAGACCACCGCCGGCAAGATGCGCAACGCCTCGATCCAGTTCGGCGAGTTCCAGGAGCAGATCGGCACCGCCGTGCTGCCGGTACTCGGGACGATGGCGAGCTTCCTGACCGGGACGTTGATCCCGGCCCTGTCCGGAGTGGCCGACTGGATCAGCGGCCACAAGGACATCATCGTCGCCGCGCTGATCGGCGTCGGGGTCGTCGTCGGCACGCTCGTCATCCCCGCGTTCCTGTCATGGGCTGCCGCTGCCGGCGCAGCCGCGCTGGCGACGGTGCTGGCCGCCGCGCCATTCATCGCCATCGGCGCGGTCATCGCCGGGGTCGCGCTGCTGATCATCAACAACTGGGACACCATCAAGGCCGCTGCCGAGGCGACATGGGACTTCGTGGTCGGTGTGATCCGTGGGGTGTT
>DATLUW010000450.1:0-6219 GCA_035577825.1 Actinomycetota bacterium
ACGAGCGGCCTGCTGCGCCGGCGTGTCCGCGAGTGCTTCCTCGATGCAGTCGCCGAGCGTGGCGCGGTCGTCGCAGTTCACGCCGACCGTGGCCGCCTCCCAGAACCGCAGGCCGTGGTCCACGTCACGGCTGTACCACGGCGGGTTCAGCACGACGACGGGCCGCCCGGTGGCGGCAAAGGCGAAGATGGTGGAGCTGTTGTCGCAGACGTACAGGTCGGCCCGACGACAGACGTCGTCGAACGACGGCACGAACTCGATGCCGGCCCTGGCGTACAGCTTGCGCATCGTCGAGGCCATCCGCGGGTGGGCGTGGCCGATGATGTCGAACCGCTCACGCAGGGCCATCACCGCCGGCCAGATCCACGTCTGCGCGGACTTGGTCTCCGGCGAGATCGCGGCGTTGAAGTGGAACGACAGCGCGACGACGCGGCCCTTGTCACCTTCACGAGCCGGGAGCGTGTCGAGGATCGGTGCGCCGACGACCTCGACCCGTGCCTTCGGATGAGCAGCGCGATCTCGCGCAGCCGGGTGCGGACCGGGATGCAGGAACAGCGATGCCGCCTCGCGACTGCCGCCGCCGCCGGCGTAGGCGCCGTGACGAGCGGCCATCGTCCGACGGCCGCCGTAGGACTGGCCTGCTCCGTGCTCCATGATCGCCACACGGCGACCGAGACGAGCTGCTCGGTCAAGGTCGCCGTGCGATGCCGTGAGGACAGGGTTGGCCGACTCCGCACGCTCCACGGGGAGGAACCCATGGGAACGAGCGGAGTCGGCCGCGGGGCCGTTCCTAGGAGTCAGGAAGGCCCCGCGTTGGGACTCGGGCAACGCGCCGAACACCGCCGCCAGATGGTCGGCGTAGTGCGGCGCGGTTGCCAGGACGTCGATGGGCACGACTGCCTTTACGAGGCGATCGTGTACTTGGTGAAGGCGTCCGCGTAGCGGGGTGCCGGGAACAGGGTGCCGGCGAGGACGATGTCTCGTCCCGCGACGGCCGGAGCATCCGCCTGGAGACGGACGGCCGGGTCCTCGGCCCACACGAAGCCCGAGGCCGGTCCGACGATGGCGTCATACGCCTCGTCGTCCATCGCCGGGACGTAGACCGGGGTCAGGCCCGAGAGCCGACCGCCGGGGCCGTTGGCCGCCGTGAATGCCGCTGCCAGGTCGCTGTAGAGCGGGCCGTTGGTGGTCGGGTTCTTGGCGTCGATGAATGCCCCGACAGCGGCGGCGTTCATCCAGATGTGGGTCGGTGCCCGTCGCGCGGTCGACGCGATCGAGTTCTGCCATGCCACACCGAAGTGCGGATCCTCGGGGTCGAGCGTGCCGCCATCCTCGATGGTGTGGGCGACCGACGCCGAGTCGGTGTAGCCGGCGATCAGCGCGGCGAGCGCCTTGTTCTCCATGTCGAGGGCATATGCCTCGATGAACTCCTCGTCGAGCAGGTCGAGGAACGACCGGTCGGCGCGGAGGATCATCTGGATCGAGATGTCCGCCCCGGCGAAGACGTACTTCGCCGCGAACGACCCGGTCCCGACCTTGGCGGTGGTCGTGGTCAGGGCGCCCTTCTCGGCGTTGCCCGCCTGCGTGCCCGCGACCGCTCGCCCGGTGATGATCGGCAGGGTCATCGTGCCGCCGGTCGTCGGCGGCCGGACCTGGCGGGTCGACTCGAGGAAGGGCCGGTTCGTGCGGATGACGTCGTTGTAGTCGGCCGTGAACACCGAGGGCACGAGACCCGGCTGCTCGCCGATGACGACATCGTCGAGTGCGAGGGCCTTGAGCTCGGTGTCCGAGACACGCTCGCCGGCCAGCATCCGAAGGGTGACGCCGAACCAGTCCTTGAACAGGGCCTTGGGCTTGCTAGGGGCTACCGGGATGGACAGGTTCGACCGCTGGAGCTCGACCATCTCCTCGAACTTCGAGAGCAGGGTCTCGATCTTGGAGTCCGCGCCCGCGTCCTTGTGGGCGGTCAGCACCTTGTCGATCGCGGAGGCGGTGACGCTCGCGAGGGCGTCGTAGTCGATGCCGGGTGTGATGACCGGCGCGTCGTTCTCGGGCACGGGGATGTCTCCTGTCTTGCTGAGGGCGTACATCACGCCGGCCTCGGAAAAGGTCGGCATCCAGGTGGTGGAGAGTTCGGCCAGCTCGACGGAGCCGGGGCCGTAGACGGTCACGAGGCGACCGCCGATGCGCTGGCGGGTCGGACGTCCTGCCAGCTCGGAATAGCCGACCGAAGCGCCACGGCTGACGCCATCGACGGCCAGGGTCAGTTGATCGTCGGCGCGCGACGTCTTGGAGAGCTGGAACTCCATGTACGCGCCGTCGGACTCTTCCCAGAACCGCGACCCGAGGCCCGTCGGAGGGTCCTGGTGATCCATGCGAAGGCGGACGGTGCGCGGGTCGACCGTCCCGAACGCGCCGGCCTTGAACATGAGTGCGCCGTATGACGGGTGCTCGGCGACGACGTCATAGGGGACGATGCGGATGCCGAGCTTGCGGTCCTTGATGGACAGCGTGTGGAGTCCCTCGGCGGGCAGGTCGAGGGTGATCGTCTCGTCTGAGGCGGGCTCGTCGATGTCGGTCAAA
Source organism: Actinomycetota bacterium (assembly GCA_035577825.1). GTDB lineage: Bacteria > Actinomycetota > UBA4738 > UBA4738 > JACQTL01 > DATBHM01. The sequence goes on from DATLUW010000450.1 coordinate 2,584, forward strand.
GAGAAAGGACCTCCAGAGTCTCAGGGACTCGAGGTCCTCGGTTACGCGAGCTCGGGACTCATGGTCCTCGCGGCGCGTCGCCTATGTGGTTGGTCGGATTGTCACCGGTCGGGAATCGCTTGTCAATATGCGGAAACGACCCACACCCCGAGATGCTTCGCCGGGTCGCGCAGCTCGTCGGTCTCGTGGTAGTGGTAGCCGTCGAAGATCCGCCGGTCCGGCGGCCTCAAGCTGAACGGCTCGGCCGTCAGGTCGGGGGAATAGAAGTCGCCGGCGCGGATGTCGATGTTCCACCCCGGCGAGTACGTGGACGCCACGAGCAGCCTCTTGGCGGACAGCCTCGCCTCCCGGATCAGCAGGGTCGCGGTGTCGAGGGGAAGGTGCTGGACGACGTCGCGGACGATGACCATGTCGAAGGACCTGTCGGGCCACTCGTCGACATAGGTCCTGTCCGGGTGGTTGGTGCGCGCGTACCGCAGCGCAGCCGTCGACCAGTCGAAGCCGACGTACCCGGGCAGGTCCGGCATCCAGTAGCCGTCACCGCAGCCCACGTCGAGGACGGACGCGATGTCGAACTCGCCGACCAGGCCGAGGATCTCCGGCGCGACCCTGCGCGTGGCGGCATCTCCGGACCCCGGCCCGGACCGGGACTCGCGACCTCGCCAGGCGTTGACGCGGTAGATTCGATCGAAGACCCGCGCTGTCACGCCGCCGGCACGCGCTGGCGTTCCTTCGGCAGCCACGATCCCCAGTAGTGGTGGCGGGCGAAGCTCCACGGCGGGGCGGGCGCCAGCATCCTGCTGTCACGGTCCGGGTCGTTGTAGTGGACGTCGTACAGGCTCCCGGGTGGCAGGAGCAGGACGTCGTTCCGGCCGGGGAGGACCTTCGTCGTGACACCCGGCCCCGCCTCCCACGTTCCGCGACGGTAGAGGCGAAGGGCCTGGTCGAGGCACGCACGGATGGCTGGATGGTCCGGACGGGCACCCATGATCGCATTCGGGACGACCTTCTCGTCCTCCCACGCGGCGAATGCCTGGAGAGGCAGCAGGGCGTCGAACGGGCGGAAGGGCTCGACGTCCTGGTCGACGTAGATGCCGCCCCACGTCAGCAGGGCCTCGAGCCTGACGAGGTCGGCGAGCTGCGCTCCGTTCGCGACCTTCGGCCAGTGCGGGGACGTGATCGGGAACCGCTGCGGGTCGAGCGGATCCCGGTGCGTCATCAGGCGCCACTCCGGATGCAGCTCACCGAAACGGCCCCACCATCGCTCGGCGATCTCGGGTGTGTGCTCGGGCACGACGCGATGGAGGATCTGCGGGATCGCGTAGTCGACACGTGACCGCTCCAGCTCGCGCCCTTCCCGCGCGAGACGCTGCATCCCCGCGACGTCGCCGAGCGTCTGCATGGCCCGGTACAGGTTGCAGCGGGCGACGTTCCGGGCGTGGGGCGGTGAGCCGTGCTTCTCTGCCGCGGCATTGTGGTGAAGGTGCCATGCCTCGCCGTCGAGGTAGACGAGCGGCTTGCCCATCACGGTCTCGCAGGCGATCGCGAAAGCCGTGTCCTCGAGGCCCCAACCGCAGAAGCCCTCGTCGAACCCACCGACCTTGTCGTAGACGGCGCGGGGGACGGCGATCACCGCCGAGTGCTGGTTCTCATAGGTCCGCGCCACGTACATCCGGTGGTTTCGAGGTTCGCTCATCGAGAAGGCTTCGGGGTAGATCGTCTCGGCCTTCGTCTGCGACGTGCCACGGGCGCTCAGGTTGTACCGGGTCTTGAACGCGACCGCCATCTGCTGCTCGTCGTGCGCGCGGCGGACGGCCTCGCGAACGAGGTCCGGAGCGATGATGACGTCCGAGTCGATGATGACCGCGACGTCCCAGCCGCCGGCGAGCTCCGCGGCCCGGTTGATGGCCGCCGAGCGATTGAACAGCCCTGTGACGTGATGCCCTTCGACGACCGGCCAGTCAGGGTGACGCCACTGCCACCACGGCCTGCACCAGTCCCAGTTCGCATCACGATCCGCGAAGCCATCGCGGCGCGGGACAAGGATGACGACGTTCACGCCGCAGCGACAGGCGACTTGCAGTGACGGCAGTACAGCTCGGCGCGGCCTTCGGCGCGGCCGACCAGCCTGGAACAGGACGGACAGCGGATCTCGCGCAGCGAGGCCACGCGAGGGACCGACACGGGAAGTGCGAACGGAACCGGAGCGTTCTCGACGTTGCCGGGTGCCAGGCCCTCGCGCTTGCGGGCGTACTCGGCGGCCTCGGCCTCTCCGAAGACGTCCTTGGCGAGCTGGTAGACCTCGAACCGCGTCTTGACGTCAGGGGCTTCGAGCTGCTCCGTGTTGAACAGCGAGACGGTCGAGCCCGTCAGCAGGTCACTCATGGTCTGCTCGATCGTCTCGAGGTAGCCGATCCGCAGGCAGCCACGGATGAACTTCGTGAACTCGCCCTCGAGGTTCTGGTATGTGAGCGACGAGCCCTCGCTCTGGTATTCGAGGAGCGATCCGGGGATGCCGAACATCCGCGACGCCTCGCCGGTCTGGTAGTTGCGGGCGTCGAGCATCTGGGCGCCGTTCGGGTTCGGGTCGAACTGCTTGATGTCGATGATGCCTTCGTCGGTGACCTTCGGCGTGTTGGGTGGCGAGGACACCCACGCCAGCTTCAACCGCTCGGCTTCGGACTCGGCTCCATCTTCGGACTGGTCGTCGGTCGACCATCCATCGTCATCGCCACCGAGTGATCCAGCGGCCTTGATCCAGATGTTCGGGTAGCCGCCGGCGGCGTAGAAGTTCGCGGCCCACTCCTGCGACTCGACCGCGACCGAGACCGCGGCCCCGCAATACTGGAGCGGCCCCGCGCCGCGGAGGCCGGTCGTGTCCGGCAGGAACGTCAGTTGGCGCATGTCGTCCCGACGCAGGGTCCCGTCGCGGGTGGACTTCCTGCGCCAGGTGATGTGCGGCCGCACCGGGTCGTCATCGTTCGGCTCGACCTGCACCTCGGCCGGGTCGGGGACGTTGTACAGGCTGGTCGCCTTGTCGTCGGTATTCCGCTTCGAGACGTACCACCAGCCCTCACCGGCTCGGGCGAGGTTCCATGCCGTGTCGCGGTAGAAGTCGCGCGGCGTCCGATTCGGATCGGGGCGGACGATGATCCGAGGGCGGTCCTGCGGCTCGAGCTGGACCTCGTTCCGCAGCGCACGCATGGCCAGCGAGCCTGTGGTGTTCGCGATCAGCGATGCTGCCCGGAAGATGGCCGGGAAGCCGAGCGCGTCGCGCTGACTCGAGACGCGCCACGGACGCGCGGAGACCCCGCCGCGGAGCCGCCCGATCTGGGTCGCGATGTCGGGGAGCTCGTCGATCGAGAGGGTCCGCAGGTTCTCGAACGACTCGAACAGCGCGACATCTCCCTCGACGCGCTTCCGAACGACGCGGCCCAACCGCTCCTGCATGGTGACCCAGCGGGTCAGGTTCTTCGCGACGCGCCGATCGCGCGCCAGGGTGTCATATGGGACCCGTGCCCAATCGAGCGGTTCGGTCATCAGTAGATCCTCGGCTTGGCGGTCTTGGGGCCGGACGCAAGCCAGATGGCCCGGATCGCGGCGAGGGCAGCGGTGATGGGTCGGTCATCCTTGGAG
>DATLUW010000451.1:0-3273 GCA_035577825.1 Actinomycetota bacterium
CGTTCGTCGAACCCGTCTGGCCGGCCGGCTTCCCGATCGGCCCACTCGCGGTGTTCGGCTTCCTCGCCACGAATCTCGCCGCGATGCGGGACCGCCTGAACCGCACGGAGGAGCCCTTCGGCTCGGCGCCGCTATCGCGCCGGGCGCGAACGGCCGCGCTGCTCGTCTCGGCCGCCTGGGCCGTCGCCGCCGGCCTGCTGGTGCTGGCGCCGTTCGTGATCGCCTTCGCCATCGCGGACGGGGTAAGCCACGCCGACCTCGTCATGTCCGAGGAGCCCATGATCGTCGCCGTCCTCGCCATCGCCGGGGTGGCCCTGGGCCGTCTGCTCCCCACCCGGACCGTCGCGCCCGTCGTGGCCTTCTTCACGCTGCTCGTGATGGGCGTCTACGCCCATCCCATCATGCCGCGGCACTTCCTCGGCCTGTGGGTGGTGCCGGACTCCCTGCCCTCGGTGGGCTGGCACATCCTGTACCTGGCCGGCCTCGGGACCTGCCTCGCGGCGGTCGCCCTGCTCAGCGAGAGGGTCCGCCGTTCCCTCGTCGAGGCCGCGGCGGGCGGCGTCGGGGCCGTGGTGGCGGGCGCGATCCTGCAGCTGCCGGTGTCCTGCCCCGGCGCCTCGCCGTGCGTGTTCCGATGAACACGAACCGCGGAGTGGAGCAGGGTCGCCGGGGTCCGGTCGAGGCCGCGCTGGTGAGGGTGGGCGCACCGGATCACATGGCCCGCCTCCTCGCCGCCACCCCGTCGCTGCGCGTGTCCTGGGTCGGGGCGACCGCCGTTGCGCTCGGCTTCTCCATCCTGGCCGCGTACGGACGCAACGATCCGCTCATGTTCCTGATGGTGGCGCCGCTGCTCCCGCTGGGCGGCGTGGCCGCGGCCTTCGGGCCAGGGGTGGATCCGATGCACGAGATCGGGTTGGCCTGCCCGCTCCGGACCTCGCGCCTCCTGCTGATCCGCGCCACGGCCGTCCTGGTGGCCACCTCGGTGCTGGCCGGCGTCGCATCGCTCGCGCTCCCCCGGCTGGATTGGACTGCGGCTGCCTGGGTTCTTCCGTCCCTCGGCCTGACCATCGCCGCGCTGGCCCTGGCCACAGTGATGCGCCCGCTGTGGGCCGTGGGAACGGTGGCGTTCCTGTGGGTGACCGCCGTCATCGCGAGCGAGAACCTCTCGAGCGTTCCCGACGCGGCCTTCCAGGGGCCGGGGCAGGTGGCCTTCTTCGCCGTCGTCGTGGTGGGGGCGCCACTGTTCGCCCGGCGCCGAGAGCACCTGGAGATGGAGCAGCGGGCCACTCGGTTGTTCCGTCAGTACGTCTCGCCCGGCGTCGTCGACGCGATGCTGGCCGACCCCGGCCACTCGGCGCTCGGGGGCAGGATCGAGGAGGTGACCGTCCTGTTCGCCGACCTCCGCGGGTTCACGTCGTTCTCCGAGCTCGGATCGCCCGGCCGTGTCGTCGCGATGCTGAACCGCTACTTCGCGGACATCGTGCCGCTGATTCTCGGGGAGGGCGGAACCGTCGACAAGTTCGTGGGCGACTCGATGATGGCGATCTGGGGTGCGCCGGACCGGCAGCCGGACCACGCGCTGCGGGGAGCCCGGGCCGCCCTGGCCGTCCAGTCCGCGGTCCGGGAGGTGGTGGCCCAGAACCCCGAGTACACCTGCTTTCGTATCGGGATGAACACCGGGCCCGCCCTCGTCGGCAACATCGGGAGTGAGCAGATCCGGAACTTCACCGCGATCGGCGACACCGTGAACCTCGCGGCGCGGCTCCAGGAGACCGCCCGGCCGGGGGAGGTCGTGATCGGCCCCGGGACGTGCAAGGCCATCCGCCACCTGGCAGTCGTCAGGCCCTTGGGGCCGGTTCGCGTGAGGGGCCGTGACGACGCCGTCGATGCGTTCGTGCTGGAGCGGCTGGGCGAGTGAGGGGCCGGCGATGGCCGGGCGTCGGGCGGTGGGGGCGTCGGGCCGCGTGGGCGGCGTTGCGCTGCCCTACTCGCGGGTGGGAGTCGCCGGTGGCGAGCGCGCCATCGGCTTCGCTGCGGAGGAACTGCGACCAGCGGGGGACCCGAGCGGCGGCCACGGCGGCCGGACCTTCCCCGGCGAGCTTCAGCCGGTCCCGGTTGACGGGGGGCTAACGTTCCCCTGGGCTCCCCCGACCGGGGGGCGGATGAGGGGAGGAGTCGATGTCCGATCGTCCCGAGACGACCAAGCGGAGCAACGCCTACGAGATCTTCATCCTGGTCCTGACGTTGCTCTCGCTGACCATCATGTTCGCGCTCGTGCTGCCCGTGAGCAGCGCCACGCGCCAGCTGCTGACGATCTACGACAACCTCATCTGCATCGTGTTCCTGTTCGACTTCTTCCTGAGCCTGTCCCGCGCGCACCCGAAGCGGGAGTACATGATCGGACGCCGGGGGTGGCTGGACCTCCTGGGGTCGATCCCGAGCTTCGGCTTCTTCAAGTACACCGCGCTGCTGCGCCTCGCCCGGATCTCCCGCCTGGCGCGGATCACCCGCCTCCTCCGCGGCAAGCACAAGCGGGAGCTCATTCAGGACGTCATCCGCCATCGCGGGCAGTACGCCGCGTTCGTCACGGTGCTGGCGGCGTTCGTCGTGCTCGTGCTCTCGAGCGTGTTCGTGCTCCAGTTCGAGAGCAAGTCGCCCGACGCGAACATCACGACCGGCGGCGACGCGCTGTGGTGGGCGGTCGTGACGATCACGACCGTGGGGTACGGGGACGAGTACCCGGTCACGCCGGGAGGCCGGATGACGGCGGTGTTCGTGATGTTCATGGGCGTCGGGATCATCGGGTCCCTCGCATCCATCCTGGCGAGCGTGCTGGTTCCGACCGCGAAGTCGAACGGCGACGGGGACGGCGACGCGGACGCCGATGCCGCCCCGGCTGAGGGTGCCGCGGTCGACGGCGCGCCGGTCGCGGAGCCCGCGCCGCAGCCCGTCCTGGTGTCGGTTGGCGAGGGTTCGCTGCAGGACGAGCTCGTCGCGATCCGGGAGGAGCTCGCCGGGCTCCGCCGGCTGGTCGCGGCCGGCAAGGAGGAGGGCCCGGCCCCCTGATGATCGCCGGGGGTCAGGCGGTCGGCGAGGGCTCCGGAACCGGCCCGGTCGTCCCGGTGACGGCGGGCGCGGACGAGGTCGCGGGCGCCGAGTCGAGCGTGGCCGGCACGGACGCGGGAGCCGACGACCCGGGCCCCGAGGTCGAGGCCGCCGGTTCGGATCCCGCCGTGGACGGCGTCGCCGGCTCGCCGGTCTGGTCGGGGGCGG
>DATLUW010000452.1:0-4646 GCA_035577825.1 Actinomycetota bacterium
GCGATGGCCTGCGAGGGCCCCCGGAAGACGGCCTCGGTTCCGCTGACGAAGACCCTCCCCTCGTCGGGCTGGACCTCGCCTGCGGCGATCTTCATGAGGGTCGACTTGCCGGAGCCGTTCTCCCCGACGAGCGCGTGGACCTCGCCGATCATCACCTCGAAGTCCACGCCGTCGAGCGCGTGGACCCCCGGGTACGTCTTGCCGATCCCCTCCATGCGCAGGAGCGACCGGCGGTCGATGGTCGCCGGAGCGCCCGTTCCCTGATCCGGCGCCGGAGCCCCTCCGCCTGCCGGGGGGGTCACTCCGGGGCGCCGGCCGTGGCGCGGATGCGCTCGGAGACCTCGGTGATGTCGGCGACCTCGCCGAAGTACATCCGGATGTTCGTCAGCGTGTGGGCCTGGACGTCGGTGGCCGGGAATGCGCCCCACCCGACGTCCGGGTGGTCGAAGGTTCCGTTGCCGTCGGACAGGAAGATCACCTTGAAGTCCCGGAAGAACGCGTCCCGGGCGGTCGACTCACAGCACACGTTCGTGGCCACGCCGCCGATGATGACGGTCTCCACGCCGAGGTTCCGGAGCAGCAGCTCGAGGTCGGTCGAATAGAACGCGCTGAAGCGCCGCTTGTGCACGATGTGGTCGGCCCCCTGCACGTCGAGCTTGGGGTACAGCTCCACGCCGGTCGAGCCCTCGACCATGGCCTCGCCCGAGGCGGTGAGCGGGTGCAGGTACTTCACGGCCCCGAGGTCGCTCCCGTCGGGCCGGTGCGAGTGCGCGGTGAACACCACGCGGATCCCGTGCTCCCGGCACAGCGCGAACAACGCGTTGAGGTCGTCGACGGCGTCCCGGGCGGGTTCGGACTCGTACGGCGCGCCCGGGACCACGAAGTCGTTCTGGACGTCGATGCAGAGCATCGCGGTCTTCTCGGGCACGATCTCGAACTTCGGAGCATCCCAGGGCACGGCACGACCCCTTTCGTGACTCGGTCCCGGGCCACCGCGGGGATCCCGGACGGCGCCGGGATCCCGAGCGGTGAGCCGGGACCTCTTCTTCGCTTGTCAGTCCTTGCGGGGCGCTACGAGGGCGCCTCGCACTTCGTGAACTGCCCCGACTTGACCATCTGGATGCCCTGGTCCCACGGCAGCACCTGGTCGACGGTGTCGGGCAGGATCTGCTGGACCGGCGCGGTGGTCGTCACGGGAACCTGCTTCCCGTTCAGGATGTCCGTGATCACGTTCACGTAGCAGACACCCTGCACCCACGGCAGCAGGTCGTAGCTGAGCGCGATGTCCCCGCTCTTCACCTGGTCCAGCGCGACGCCGTTCGCGCCGGTGATGAGGACCTTCCCCGCCTGGTCCGAGGCCTTCACGGCGGCGACGGCGCCGAGAGCGCTCGGGTCGTTGTACGCCATGATCGCCTGGATGCTCGGGAAGCGGAGCAGCGCCTGCTCCACCACCGGCTGGGCGCCCGCGGCATCGTCCGTGGGGTTGTCCACCCGGTCGAGCCACTTGAGGCCGCACTTGGTGACCTCGTCCTGCATGACCCCCATCTGGTATTCGATGGTCGGGACCGGGACCCCGAGGCCGATGCCGAGGACGTTGCCCTTTCCGCCGAGCTTGTCGCAGACGAACTTGGCGGTCCCAGTCGCCATCTCCTCCTCGCCCTGGTTCACCGCGGCGTCGAACGGCTTGGCGTCCGTGGCCGAGGTGTTGCCGAGCGTGGCGTTGATGCCGATCGTCTTGATCCCCGCGGCCTCCGCACGCTCCACGGCCGGCGTGATCGCCTTCGGGTCCAGCGGGAAGACGATGATCGCGTCGACCCCCTGCGTCACCAGCTGGTCGATGTCCGAGATCTGCTTGTTGACGTCGAGGTTGTCGTCGACCGAGATGACCTTGTCGCCGAGCGCCTCGGCGCGGGCGGTGATGGCTTCCTGCAGCGTGTGGAGCTGGTCGTTGCTCGCGATCGGGTTCGTGAACCCGATCGTGTACTGCTTGGACGGGGCACTGGTGCCGCCACCGGACGTCGTGCCACCGCCACTCGTCGTGCCACCGCCGGACGTGGTGCCGGCGCCACTGGTGGTGCCGCCACCGCTCGTCGTGCCGGTGCCGGTCGTGGCAGTGGTTCCCCCGTTGTTGTCGTTGCTCGAACAGGCCGCAGCCAGCAGCCCGAAAACGAACAACGCCGCGAAGGTCTTCCGAAGTCGACTCGGCACGCTCACCCCCACCAAGCCCGGGGCCGCCTCGGTCTGTCGGCGGCCGGAGAGCCGGATTCTATGCCCGTCACGCCGACCGGGGCAAAGCCGCCGAACGGCGATCCGCCCCCGATGCGCCCTGCCGAGGGTGCCGGTAGAGTCCGGCCGATGGACGCCGACGCGCGCCTCGCGGAGCTCGGCATCGTGCTGCCGGACATCCCGCCGCTCCCCGCCGGGCCCCAGCCCATGAACGTGCCGGTCATGGTCCACGGTGGGCTCGCGTTCGTCTCCGGGATCGGCCCGATCGGCACGACCGGCGTCGTCGGCGGCGACATGACGCTCGAAGAGGGCAAGGCCGCGGCCCGCGCGACCGCGCTGTTGGTGTTCCGACGGATCGTGGACGCGTTCGGCCGGCTGGAAGCCGTCGACCACTGGGTGCGCGTGACCGGGTTCGTCCGATCGGCGCCGGGGTTCGGCGATCAGCCCCAGGTGCTGAACGGGTTCACCGAGCAGGTCATCGACGTCTTCGGTCCCGAACGCGGGCTGTGCGCGCGCTCGGCACTCGGCACCAGCGAGCTGCCGAAGAACATCCCCGTCGAGGTCGAGGTCATCCTGGCCCTCCGCTGACCCGGCCGGACACCCCTGGGCCCGCTACGGCGAGATCGTCTTCCAGTCCACCTCGCGCTCGAAGGCCGCCGCCAGCCGGTAGATCGACGACTCGTCCCAGTGCCGCGCCACCAGCTGCATGCCGACCGGCAGCCCGCCGCTCATGCCGCACGGCATCGACATCGCCGGGTGCCCGGTCGCATCGAACGGCGCCGTGTTGGTGATCGAGTCGAACCCGGGCACGAACCGTTCCGCGCGGCTCGCGTCGGGGGCCGGGATCAGCGGAGCCTTCATCGGCGTCGTCGGCATGACGAGGAGGTCGAACCGCTCGAGGGCCCGGTCGTACTCGGCCCGGAGCTTCCGGGAGAGGTTCTGCGCCTTGGCGTAGTAGTGCCGCCCGTAGTTCCTGATCACGAACTCCGAGGTCATCATGCCGAGCTTGAGCGTGTCGGAGAACGAGTTCGCGTGGCTCCGCCACGCCGAGTGGACCTGGCCGAGGCTGGTCACGTACAGGCCGCGCCAGCCGGTTCCCAGGGCGTCGCCCTTGAACACCAGCTCGTAGGAGCCCTCGATGGCGATCGGCGCCCAGACGTTCAGCCCGATCGCGTGCATGGGGATCGAGACGTCCTCGACCGTGCAGCCGAGCCCGTCCAGCCGGGCGATCGCCGCGCGCACGGCGTCGTCGACGTCCGGTTCGGTGAACACCTGGCCGAACCCCTCCGTCACGACGCCGACCCGCATGCCGTCCGCCCCGCGATCGAGGGCCTCCGTGTACGGGGCCGTCCGCGGCGCGTACTGCCGGGGGTCGAGCCCGTCCTCGCCGGCGATGACCTCCAGCAGCAGCGCGTTGTCCGCGACGGTTCCGGTCATGGGGCCGGCGTGGTCGATGGTGTGCTCGATCGGCATCATCCCCGTGTAGGGCACGAGCCCGTGTGTCGGCTTCATCCCGTAGATCCCGCAGAACGCGCTCGGCGCGCGGATCGACCCGCCCTGGTCGCCGCCGATCGCCATCGGGACCTCGCCCGCGCCCACGAGTGCCGCGCACCCCGACGAGGAGCCACCGGACATGTACTCGGGGTTGTGGGGGTTGTGCGTGGGCCCGGTCGGGTTCGACATGACCCCGCCCGAGAACGAGAAGTACTCGCAATGGGCCTTCCCGGCGATCTCGCCGCCGGCGTCGAGGATGCGCGTGACCACGGTCGCGTCGACGTCGGGGACGTAGCCCTCGAGCGTCGAGGCGCCGTTCATCATCGGGACGCCGGCGAGGCAGATGTTGTCCTTGAGGACGACCCGCTTGCCGGCGAGCGGGCCCTCCGCGACGCCCTTGACCGACGACTTCACGTACCAGGCGTGGAGCGCGTCCTCGTCGTCGTCGGGGCGGTAGCCGGGGGTGCGCGGGTAGGTCACCTCGGGGAGGTGATCGGGGATCGACTCCAGCGGGCGGTACATCGCGAGCCCGCCGGCGACCATGTCGCGGAACTCCGCCAGGTCCTCCTCGCCCATGTCGAACCCGAAGTGCTTCGCCAGCTCGCGGATGGTCTCGATGCTCGGTTCCTTCAGGGCCATCGATGCTCCTAGCGCTCGGTCGATCGTCTCGTCGTGGTCGTGGTCGTGGTCGTCCGGAGTCTGCCGCGCCGCGTGGTCACTCCGCCACCGTTCGCCCCGCGGCGACCGCCGGCAGCACGTCGCTTGCGAACCGCCGGAGGTCCCCGACCGGGTCCAGCGACCCGAACCGGACGATGAAGTGGGTCACGCCCGCGTCCGCGAACCTCCGGACCCAGCCGGCCACCTCGTCGGGGGTCCCGACGGGGCCCCAGTCGCCCAGGTCGACCTGGGAGCCGAACGTCGGGTAG
>DATLUW010000453.1:0-5281 GCA_035577825.1 Actinomycetota bacterium
TCCGGCCGAGCTTGTACCAGCGGTCGGCCCGGAGGTGCGTCTTCGCGTACAGCTTCGCGAACAGCACCCGGTCGGGATCCCCGGCCACCGTGACCCGCATCGGCGTCGAGCCGCCCGACCCCCGAAGCCCGAACGGCTGCACGTCGACCACCTCGAGCCCGAGCTGCTCGGCGAGGGCCTGCCGGATGGCGGCGCCGCGCGCCCCGCCGAGGTCCAGGTGCGCCGACCGTCCCTTCCGGTAGGTGACCGGGAAGACGGAGTTCGGCACGAACAACCGGTACGCGATGAGCGGGACCGCCACCCCGAGCACCACCGCCACCAGGTCATCCGACGGGTGGTCGACCGCGAGATACCAGTTCGCCCCGATGAGCAGGACCAGCAGCGCCCACGCAACCCACTTGCCGACGCGGCGTGCGTTCCCGGAGGCGAGCACCGTGTACAGGACGCCCATCAGCGTGATCGCCGCGGCGGCGACGGTCCTCGACGGGAACGAAAACCCCTCCCAGCTCCCGATGATCCGGACGCCGAGCGGCCGCGCGCGCGGAGCGACCACCTGGAGCTGCGCCACGAGCCACGACACGACCAACACCGAGGCGACGAACACGAACAGGTGCCGCCACCGCCGGGACACGATCAGCACGACGATGATCGCCCACCGCGCGACGCGGTTCGGCCACTCCGCCCCGATCCCGGCGAGGAACCTCGCCACCGACGTGAGCCAGCCGGTGCGGAATCCCGACAGCCAGACGAGGAAGTCGCTCTCGCCGCGTTCGAACCAGGTCCCGATCGGCAGCGTGAACAGCAGCACCAGGAAGACGACGAGCGCGACGATCGCGGCGGTCCACAGCCGGCCGGACAGCCCGAGCTCGCGGGGCAGCGGCGGCGGCTTGTCCGAGGGCCGGCGCCGCCGGCGCGTGTGCCGGATCCCGGGCAGCGCGACCGGCTCCCGCCACCGCTGGTGGTCGGACTGGGATTCCAGGCCGGTCTCGGACTCCGTCTCCACGTCAGTCGAACCCCCGCTCGGCGAGCCACTCGCCCGCCACCTTCGCCGGCGCCCGCCCGGCCGCGACCGCCCGGTCCAGGGCCGTGAGCTCCGCGGTCGTGAGCTCCGCCGACACCGCGTCCACGGTTGCCGTCAGCCGGTCGCCCCACCGGGCGAGGAGGTTGCGGCTGACGACCGGGGTCACGTTCTCCGCCGGTTCGAGGTTCCGGTCGTCCTCCAGGACCCGGAACCCCCGCTCGGCGACGTTGGGGTCGGTCGTGAACACGAGCGCCACGTCGACATCGCCGTTCGCAAGGGCCCCGATCGTGAGCGGCCCGCCGGCGTCGAGGGGCACAAAGCTCCGGAACCGCAGCCCGTACGTGCGGCGCAGCCCCACGAGGCAGAGCGGCCGCTCGGGGCATTCCGGCGGGCCGCCGAGGACCAGCTTCGACGCCACGGGGGCCAGGTCGGAGATCGTGTGCAGCCCGTACCGCTCCGCGGTCGCCGCCGACACGGCGAACGCGTTCGCGTCCTCGCCCGGCGCGCTCGCCAGCGCGGCCGCGCTCGTGCCCTCCAGGGCGTGCACCAGCGAGGCGTGCGTCGAGACCTGGTCGCCGGTGGCTCCGCTCCCGAGCGTCAGGAAGTCGAGCGCGGACCCCTGATATTCCGGGACGAACCGGATCAACCCGCGGAGCAGCGCCGGATCGACCAGCTCTCGGGGACCGAGCCCGGTCTGCAGCTGGACCGGGATGCCCTTTGCCAGGAGGGCCTGCCCGTACACGTGCGCGAGGACCTCGGATTCCGGGAAGTCGAACGAACCGACGACCACCGTGCCGGGCGACGGGGCCGGCGCCGCGTGGCCTCCCCCGTCCGCGCACGAGGCGAGCAGGAGCACGGCAGCAACCGCGCCACCCCAGCGGGCACCCGTCTTCGGCCCTCCCCCCATTCCCCCCGACCCTACGCTGCCCCGGCCGCCCAGACCAGACCTGTACGATCCCAGCCGGGGCCGGGGAGGAGCGTCCGTGGCGCGGAAGGAACACGAGCACCCGCTGCTCGAGAACACGACGAAGGACTTCGTCCTGCTCGCGTGCATCGGCGGCCTGGCGATCGCGATGGCGATCCTCGTCGCCCTGCCCTCGACCTACGACAACGTGCAGCGGATGGACGAGGCGTTCCTGCGGCTCGTGCTGCGCCACCGTGTCGGATGGCTGACCGGGCTCGGGAGGGTATTCAACGTGCTGGGGTCCAGCGTGGTGACGCTCCCGGTTCGGATCCTCGCGGCCGGCTACCTCGCGTTCCGGCGGCGGTGGTGGCACTTCGCGGCGTTCGTGTCGGCGATCCTGCTCTCCGAGCTTGTGACCAACGTCATGAAGTCGGCCTACGACCGGACGCGGCCCCCGAACCCGCTCGTGCACACGACCCATGCGTCCTTCCCGTCCGGACACGCGGTGGCGACGGCGGTGACGACGGTGGCGCTGGTGATCGCGTTCGTGCCGACCGGGCGCCGGCGCGCGATCTGGGGGACGGTCGCCGCGGTGTTCTCGTTCCTCATGGCGCTGTCGCGGGCGTACCTAGCGGCGCACTGGCTGTCGGACGCGATCGCGGGAACGCTGATCGGCGTGACCTGCGCACTGCTCCCCGCGGTCGTGATCGAGGAGATCAGGGAACGGCGAGAACGGAGGGGGCTCGACCGACCACCACCCGAGGCCGAACCCTCGCGTTCGCCGCCGGGCTGAGCGTCAGCGATGCCCGGCCGCGCCACGGAACAACGTCGAGCCGAGCAGGATGCCGTCGGCGAAGTACGTGCCCGTCGGCCCCGAGGGCAGCACGTCGTACGTGAACCCGCCTGCGTAGGGGATCCGTCTCGCGGACACGACCGTCGAATCTTCGAACGCCATCCCCACCCTGAGCTCGCCGACGGCAGCACCGTCCGGCGTCGGGTGGCCGGGCGAGACGAGCACCGTTCGCCCGTCCGCGAGCACCAGCCGGACGACCTCGTGGGTCGGCGGCACCGGCGTCCGCCCGACCGCGGCGACCGTGGCGCGGATCCGGTGCCCTGCCCGGTCGGTCGACCACACGGCCATGCCGACCTGCACGTCCTGCACCCGGACGAACCCGTTCGGCGTCGCGATCCGCGTGTTCCGCGCCAGGCAGATCGGACAGCCGCCCACGAGCGTCGTCCTCCCCGTCACCCGGATCTCGCCGAGCGGCGTGACCGTGCCCGACAGCACGTCGTCCTGCTGGTGGACCTCGAACCGGTACCCCTCGGGCGTGGCGCCGACCTCGACGAACCGGAGCCGCTTGTACCGGTCGTACACGGTGAGCAGCTGACGGTTGGTGAGCTCGGCGCCGGGGTCGATCGAGAGGAACGAGAGGATCGTCGGATAGGCGGGATCCGCCTTCATCCGGGCCTGCGCCGCCCGCGCGTTCCCCAGCGGCGTTCCGTGCCCCACCGGGAACGAATCGGGATCGCAGTAGGGGAAGTCGGGCCCGACGTGGTCGATGACCATGAGCTTCAGCTCGACGGGGTCGATGGGCGGCGCGCTCGGCGACGGCGACCCGCCGGCGCCGCCGCGACCCCCGCACGCGGCGAGGATCACGCCGAGCGTGCTGAGACAGACGACCGCGAGGATCGCTGTGCGGACGCGATGCATGGAGGTGGGACGGAAGCGCGGACGGCGGTGGTTCCCGGCCGTCCGGCGGGTGTTCACGTGCCGAGCTGGTCCCTCGGCGGGTCCTCGGAGAACCGGCCGGTCGCGATCGCGTAGGACCAGCCGTCGAGGTCCGGCGGCTCGATCCCGAGCTCGGTGAGCACCGTGAACACCTGGGCGCGGTGCTCGTTCCCGTGGTTGAGGGTCTGCGCCACCAGGATGCCGGCACGGCATTCCGTGTGCGCGCCGCTGAACGCCGACGTCCAGGCGATGAGGCGCTCCGGATCGAACTCCTCCGCGAGCAGCGACTCCCAGGCCGCCGCCTCGTCGGCGGACATCCGGGCGAGCTCGGCGAGGTCGGTCGTGTCCTCGGGCTCCGTGGACCAGGCAGGCGACCCGCCGGAGAGACGCCGGAGGTACCGCGCCTCGGCGCCCAGCAGGTGCTGGAGCGTCGAGATGATCGAACCGTACGTCCCCTCCGAGCCCTCCTCCGTCGACAGCTTGGCCTCGTCGAGCCCGTCGCAGAACGACAACAGATGGGCGGACGCCCACGAGTTGTGGCGGATGGGGTCGAGCAGGGGGTTCACCAACGCGAGGTCATGCCGAGCGTTCCTTGGGCGTGCGCGGCTTCGCCTGCTGCTCGCGCGGGACGAGCGTCGGGTTCACGCCCTGCAGCACGACCTCGGCGTTGATCTCGCAGCGGGTCACGTCCTTGCGGGAAGGCAGCTCGTACATCACGTTGAGCAGCACCTCCTCCATGATCGCGCGGAGGCCGCGCGCGCCCGTTCCCCGCAGGAGGCACTGGTCGGCGATCGCCACCAGCGCGTCGTCCGCGAACTCCAGCTCCACGCCGTCGAACTCGAAGAACTTCCGGTACTGCCGCACGAGGGCGTTCTTCGGCTTGGTGAGGATGTCGACGAGCGCCTGCTTGTCGAGGTTGTGCACGTGCGTCAGCACCGGGAGCCGCCCGACGAACTCCGGGATCAGCCCGTACTTCAGCAGGTCCTCGGGGAGCACGTGCGACAGGATCTCGCCGACGTCCTTCTCCCCCGCCGGCCGGATCTCGGCACCGAACCCGACGCCCTTCTTGCCGATCCGCGACTCGATGACCTTCTCGAGCCCCGCGAACGCCCCGCCGCAGATGAACAGGATGTTCGTCGTGTCGATCTGGATGAACTCCTGGTGCGGGTGCTTGCGGCCGCCCTGCGGCGGCACGCTGGCGGTGGTGCCTTCCAGGATCTTCAGCAGCGCCTGCTGCACGCCCTCACCTGAGACGTCCCGGGTGATCGACGGGTTCTCGCTCTTGCGGGCGATCTTGTCGATCTCATCGATGTAGATGATGCCGGTCTCGGCCTTCTTGACGTCGTACTCGGAGGCCTGGATGAGCTTGAGCAGGATGTTCTCGACGTCCTCGCCGACGTAGCCGGCCTCGGTGAGGGCGGTGGCGTCGGCGATGGCGAAGGGGACGTTGAGCATCTTGGCGAGGGTCTGCGCGAGCAGCGTCTTGCCGCAGCCGGTCGGCCCGATCAGCAGGATGTTGGACTTCGAGATCTCGACCTCGTTGTTCTTCGACGAAGCCGAAAGCCGCTTGTAGTGATTGTGCACCGCAACGGAGAGCACGCGCTTAGCGTGGTCCTGGCCGATCACG
>DATLUW010000454.1:0-2834 GCA_035577825.1 Actinomycetota bacterium
AGCGTCCCCGCGAGCGCGGCGAGGAACAGCGCCCAGAACGCGGTCGTCAGCCCGAACACCAGCCCGGCCGCCGAGAGCCCGCCGAACAGGATCGCGTACAGCCGCCGCCGGCCGATGCGGTTCGCGAACCGCCCGACCACGATGGAGGCGATCGCGGTTCCGGCGAGCACGGCGGCGAGCAGGATGCTGACCTGGGTCCCCGTCCAGCCGCGCGCCTCGAGCGACGCCCCCAGCAACACGGACGTCATCCCGTACCCGAACGCCCGAACCGACTGCGCCGCAAGGATCTTGCGCCCGTCGGACGAGAGCGGCGGAAGCCGCCCTCGCTTGCGCCGCTGCGATGCTTCGGATGTTGCGGTCACGACGCCCATTCTCCCCGGCCACGCCCGGCGGGACAGCGGCGATTTTGCGTTCGCCCTCAACGGAGTCGACGAGGTCGCCCGAGTCGCCGGCCCGCCAGGGGCTGCGACCTCGCGCCATGCGGCTTTTGTCGAAGTGCAGCACGAGCGGCCGTTTCGGGATGTCCCGTGCGCGAACGCATCCCCACTGCCCAGACGTCATGCGGCCACGGCGACCGCCTGGAGGACATTCACCTTCGAACCGGGCTGGAAGAGGGGACGACGCACCAACCACGGCCGTTCCAGTGCTCGATCAGGCCCAGGTGGCCGTTCCAGGTCAGACCCGTTCGACCTCGCGGCGGCACCAGGCGTAGAGGGCGTCGTAGACGAACTCGCCGCGTTCGAGGAGGCGGTGGTCGTCGGATTCCACGTCCAGGCCGCCGACGCCAATTGCCTCCAGACCGGGCCCCAGCGGGTCCGAGGACAGGTCCTCCGACACGTCGGCGGCGTGGACGATCTTCGCGAGGCGCACGAGCGCCGGGTCGCCGCCGAGCGAGAAGTCCTCGATCAGCACCTCGAACGAGCACAACCCGTCGCGGTGCGTGAACTCGGCGCCCGGCGCGTCGTAGGACCGCGCGCCCTCCGCCGAGGCGACGTCCAGCACGCTGTCGGCTCCCACGTAGAGGAACTCGGCCTCTGGGTCGATGAACCGCCGGATCAGCCACGGACACGCGATGCGGTCGGTCTTCGGGCGTTCCCTGGTCACCCACTTCACCGGCACCAGCCTCCCTAGAGCGGCGGGGACACGTTCGACAGGCGGTTCAACCACGGCGTGATCCAGCTCTGCCACAGGCCGGTCACGAGCAGCAGCCCGATCGCGATCATGATCACGCCCGACACGCCGGCCACCCAGTGGTAGTTCCGCTTGATCACGTCGAGCACCCGCACCAGCCGCTGCAGCCCGAGCCCGATCAGCACGAACGGCAGCCCCAGCCCGAGCGAGTACACCAGCAGCAGGAACCCGCCGCGCAGCGCCCCGCCCTGCGTCGACGCGATCGTGAGGATCGCCCCCAGCACCGGCCCGATGCACGCAGTCCACCCCAGCGCGAACGCCATCCCGAGCGGCAGCGCCCCGGCCGGCCCCGGCCGGACCTTCGACAGGAACGGCCGCCGGTCCGCGTACATCGCCGCGTTCCCCAGGCGAAACGCATACAGCACCATCGCCACGCCGAACAGCAGCACGAACACCCCCGCGACCTTCAGCAGCGTGTTCGAGTGCAGCGCCTGGTTCAGCCATCCGGTCGGCGCCTGCCCCGCCAGCACGCCGAACGCGACGAACACGATCGAGAACCCCGCGACGAACATCAGCATCGGCAGCACGGGCGGCCGGCCCCGACGCTTCGGGGCGGCGTCCTCGCGGGTCACGACCGCCACCGCTCCACCGCCGTTCGGAGCGCCGTCGCCCGCGACGACCGTGGTCCCGGCGGCAGGCGGCGTCTCGGAGGCCTCGCGTTCGCGTTCGCGTTCGATCTCGTCGGTTCCGGTGACGAACGCCAGGTAGCCGGGCACCAGCGGCAGCACGCAGGGGGAGGCGAAGGACACCACCCCCGCGACGAACGCGAGGACGGGCGCCCACCACTCGGAGAGGTTCTTGGCAACGTCGGCGATCATCGCAACCTGCGAGGCGCGGCTCCTCCGCGGCTCGTGACCAGTCTACGAACGGACCCCCACCAAAGACTCCGGCCGGCGGCAAGCGCCCGAGGGGCCGGAGCCGCCCCCGTCGGCGGCGCCCCGAGAGCCCCGCCGCGCGCGGCCTTGGCACGGCCGCGAACTTGCGGCGGAGCCCCCCTTCGTCGGATAGTCTTGGCGACGCTTGTGAACGCCTTCACAAACTCGACCGCCGACCCGTCGGACTGCGCCCCCGTGCCTGTGGGCGGTAGGATGCCGCTGCCTGTGGACGGAGATCGAACCCTGTGAAGATGCCTCGCCGGCTCGTGCCGCTCGTCGAGCGAATCAACCGGTTCCTCAAGGACTGGGAGTGGACCTGGACCACCGCGGTGGTCTTCACGGTGGCGCTCTCGTTCGCGGCGATCATCGTCCTGGCGGTCATCCCGTCGTTCTGGCTGTACTTCGCCGACCAGACGCTCCGCTGGAAGAGCTTCTGGCTCATCAAGCTCAAGGAGGCCATCGCCGCGGGGTGGATCACGGTGAACTTCGCGCTGTTCTTCCTGGCGGCGTACCTCCTGCAGCGGCAGCGTCAGAAGCTGCGCGGCACCGGGGGCGAGACCCGACCCTCCGGCGGATACCGATGAGTATGGAAGCGAGCTGATCAACGAGCAATGCCCTTCAACAAGACCGAAGTCGACATCCACACGGACTACCAGGTCCAGGCCGTCGAGACCGCCTGGCTCTCGCAGGGCGTGAAGTCCCCGAAGCACCTCATGCTCGACCCCGAGCCGTGCATCCTGTGCCGCGCGTGCGAGGACGTGTGTCCGT
>DATLUW010000455.1:0-2935 GCA_035577825.1 Actinomycetota bacterium
GACGTGATCGAGACGATCGCAGGGCTCCGGGGCCGGACCGACGAGGCCCGTGCCGGCGGCCGGACGGTCGGCCTCGTCCCCACCATGGGGTTCTTCCACGAGGGCCACCTGTCGCTGATGCGCCGAGCCCGCTCCCAGTGCGACCTCGTCGCGGTGAGCATCTTCGTGAATCCGCTGCAGTTCGGTCCGAACGAGGACTATGCGGCCTACCCCCGCGACATGGAACGCGACCTCGCGCTCGCGGCGGCCGAGGGCGTCGACCTGGTGTTCGCGCCGAGCGCCGAGGAGATGTACCCGGACGGCGAACCGCGGGTCACCGTGGATCCGGGCCCGCTGGCCCACCGCCTCGAGGGCGCGATCCGGCCAGGCCACTTCCGGGGCGTGGTCACCGTCGTCGCGAAGCTCTTCCACGCGGTTGGCCCGGGCGCCGCGTACTTCGGGCAGAAGGACGCCCAGCAGCTCGCGATCGTCCGGCGAATGGCCCGCGACCTCTCCTTCCTCGTCGACGTCGTCGCGTGTCCGATCGTGCGCGAGCCGGACGGCCTGGCGATGTCCTCGCGCAACGTGTACCTCCAGCCCGACGAGCGCACGGCCGCGACCAGCCTGTCCCGCGGCCTCCGCGAGGCCGACCGCCTCCTTCACGAAGGCGAACGCGACGCGCGCGCTCTGGCGCAGACCGCCGCCACGGAGATCGGACGCGAACCACTCGCGCAGCTCGACTACGCGGTCGTCGTGGACGAGGACACGTTCGACGAGGTCGACCGCGTCGAACGCCCGGCCCGCGCCCTGGTCGCCGCCCGGGTCGGGAAGCCGCGCCTGATCGACAACCTCCTGCTCAGCCCATAGCCGTCGCCCGGCCGGCTGCTGTCGGCCGCCGCCCGGTCAGGGACAATGACCGCGCCGAGAAGAGCTCTGGAGGACCCTCGATGCTGCTGGCCGTCGACGTCGGCAACACCCAGATGGTGGTCGGCGTGTTCCGCGATCGGGAACTCGCCTGGCACTGGCGTCTGTCCACCCAGTCCGAGCGGACCGCCGACGAGCTCGCTCTGGCGTTCGGCGGCTTCCTCGAGCACCAGGGCCTCTCGTTCAGCAAGAACATCACCGGCGTCGCCATCTCGAGCGTCGTCCCGCCGGTCACGGGCGCGCTCCGGGAGATGGTGCTGCGGTACTTCCACTTCGAGCCGATCGTCGTGGAGCCCGGCGTGAAGACCGGCGTGAGCGTCCTCACGGACAACCCCCGCGAGGTCGGCGCCGACCGCATCGTCAACGCCCTCGGCGCGTACGCGAAGTACGGCGGCCCGTGCATCGTCGTGGACTTCGGGACCGCCACCACGTACGACGCCGTGAGCGAGAAGGGCGAGTACCTCGGCGGCGTCATCGCGCCGGGCATCGCCGTCGCGGCGGAGGGCCTGATCGCACAGGCCTCCCGCCTGCCGCGCGTCGAGATCGTCGCCCCGAAGGGGGTCATCGGGAAGAACACCGTCGAGGCCCTGCAGTCCGGCCTGGTCTACGGCACCGCGGCCGAGGTCGACGGCATCGTCGAACGCATGCAGAAGGAGCTGGGCGGCCACGCCACGGTGGTCGTCACCGGCGGCCTGGCCGAGGTCATCGCCCCGCACACCACGACCGTCGACCACCACGAACCCTGGCTCACCCTCGAGGGCCTCCGCCTGATCTTCGAACGGAACACCCGCCCCGATGCCTGAGCCCCCGGAGGACGAACCGACCGCGTCCGCGCCCGCGAACGGCCCGGCCGGCGCTGTCGATCCGCCCGAGCCGGCCGACGACGCCGAAGAGCGCGGCCGTCTCGCGGCGGTCCTGGCGGCCCGCCGCGACACCCTCCACCGCCTCGAGGAGCGCGGGATCCCGGCGTTCGCCCTCAATTTCGACAAGGATGCGGACGCGGCGGACATCGTGCGCGAGTTCGCCGGCCTGGAGCCCGAGGAGGAGACCGACCAGGTCCGCCGGGTGGCCGGGCGCATCGTGCTGCTCCGACGCCACGGCGGGGTCGTGTTCGTCACGATCCGGGACCGCTCGGGCGACCTCCAGCTCTTCTGTTCGCGGAACGCGATGCCGACCGGGTCGTGGACGCTGCTCGACGACCTCGACCTCGGGGACATCGTCGGGGCCGTCGGGCCGGTCGTGAAGACGAAGCGGGGCGAGGTCAGCGTGAAGCCGGCCGAAGTCACGCTGCTCACGAAGTCCCTCCGCCCGCCACCCGAGAAGTGGGCCGGCATCCGCGACCCCGAGCTGAAGGTCCGCCGGCGCTACCTCCAGCTGTTCGCGGAGCCGGAGTTCCGGAGGGTCGTCACCGCCAGGGCGAAGGTCCTCTCGACCATGCGAATGGTGCTCGACGGCGAGGGCTTCGTGGAGGTGGAGACGCCGGTGCTCCAGGTCACCCACGGCGGGGCGCTGGCGGCGCCGTTCGTCACGCACCACAACGTCCTGGACATCGACCTGTACCTGCGGATCGCGCCCGAGCTGTACCTGAAGCGCCTGCTGGTCGGCGGACTCGAGCGCGTCTACGAGATCGGCAGGAACTTCCGCAACGAGGGCATCGACCGGGACCACAACCCCGAGTTCACGATGCTCGAGTTCTATCTGGCCTACGGCGACTACGGCGACATGATGGATCTGTCCGAACGCCTGGTCACCCAGTCGGCGATGGCCACGCTCGGCACGCTGACGTTCGACTACCTCGGGCGCGAGATGGACCTCACGCCGCCCTGGCCGCGCCGCACCGTGCTCGAGCTGGTCTCCGAGGCCGTGGGCGAGGAGGTCACGCTCGACCGCCCCGACCTCGTCCAGCTGGCAGAACGCCACGGCGTCACACCTCAGGACGGCTGGGGGCCCGGCCACGTCGTGTGGGAGCTGTACGAGGAGCTCGTCGAGGACACGCTGTGGCGGCCGACGTTCGTCAAGGACGTGCCGCAGG
>DATLUW010000456.1:0-4023 GCA_035577825.1 Actinomycetota bacterium
TAGATCGGGAAGTCCGCCGATGCCTCCGCCTGGGCGAAGGTGACCTCTGACGCCCCGTCAACGTGGAACGGATCCGAGTTCGGATCGAAGCATTGCTCGTGAAGCCCGAACAGTGGGGCTGGCTCGCAGGAGGCCGCCGCCGAGGGTTGTGGGTCGGGGCTCAGCGGGGTGGCCGGTGCGGTAGGGGCTGAGCGACCGACGGTTCCCGGTTGCCAGGCGAGGTCGCCGGCGACGCCATACCCGGGCGCAGTCGCCAGCCGGGTCACGTCCGAGCCGCCCTGGCGCATGACGTACAGCGCGTCGTCGGGGCTGTAGTCGCCCGTGTCGGGGTTCCCGACGAACGCGATCAGGCGGCCGTCGGGCGACCATCGCGGGTCCTCCGCGTGCCAGCCGGACCCGCCCAGGATCATGTGTTCGTTCGTCCCGTCCGCGTCGACCATCCAGATGCCCCAGTTCTCGTCCCGGATCGCGGCGAACACCAGCCGTGAGCCGTCCGGCGCCCAGCTCGGGGCGAAGTCGCTCCCACCGTCGGCGCTGGACAGCCGCCGGACGTCGCTCCCGTCCGCGGCCATCGAGAAGATCGCCGTCCGGTTCGTCCCGGGCAGCGTGCGCAGGAATGCGATCCGGCTCCCGTCGGGCGACCACGCCGGCGCGAACTCCGGGTCCGGGTCGCTCGTGAGCCGAACCGGGGAGCCGCCGTCTGCCGCCACAGCGTAGATGTCGGTCGGGCAGTGGAAGTCGTCCCCGGCGACGCAGCGCTGCGATTCCGGCCGGTCCCCGGTCCCGGAGAACACGATGCGTGTCCCGTCCGGGGACCAGGACGGCCAGGAGTCGTTCGGGCCGCTCGTCAGCCGAACGACCCCACTCCCGTCGAGCCCAGCCGTCTCGATGCCGTACTGCTCCGTCACTCCATGGTCGAACGCGATCCTGGACCCGTCGGGCGAGAACGCGATCAGATCGGCGTGGATCCCGGAGTCCGGACCGAACACCGTCGTCCGGTCCGTGCCGTCCGGCTCCACGGAATCGGTCCAGCTCGGGCCGTCACCCCCACCGATCCGGAACCAGATGGGGCCGTTCGTGACGGCCGGAGGGGTCTCCGTGCCGGGGCCGGGCGCGGCGGACCGGAACGCCCGCACCGCGATCAGCACGCCCGCCGCGGCCACGATCAGCGCGAGCACGGCGGCGGCCAGCCGTCCCTGAGAGGACGGAGCGGTCCGCACGGAGCCAGGACGACGGCGTTCGGCCTCGGCCCAGACGTCCTCCGCGGGATCGAGGCGATCGAGCCCCCGGAAGCGCTCTCGCAGGTCGAAGTCGTCACGCATCGTCGTTCTCCAGGATCCGCCGGAGCCGCTTCCGGCCCTGGCTCAGGTGGACGCGGACGGTCGCCGCACTGGATCCGAGCAGCCGGGCGATGTCCCTGGTCGGATAGTCCGCGTAGTAGAAGAGGACGAGCGCGGCGCGCTGGTTCGGCGAGAGCTCTCGCATGGCTTCGAGGAGCTCGGCGGTCGAATCCTGCAAGACGCCGGCGTCGGGAGGGGAGGCCGGCTCCTTCTTCCGCCGACGATGGAGCTCACCCGCAGCAACGCGGAAGGCCACGCGCCACACCCAGGCGAGCGGGTCGCGGACCGCCGGGCCTCTGCCCAGGGCCTGGGCGAACGCCTCGGCCATCGCGTCGTTCGCCACCTCGACGTCCCCGGCGTAGGCGACGAGGGCCCTCCACAGCCGAGGCCCGTGTTCCCGGTACACGTCCTCGAGGGATCGTTCCGGCTCGAGCGTCACGCGCGTGCGCAACCCCACACCTCGCAAGGGCGGCTTCAGGCCGCAAAAGTGTAGGGCGGCGGACGAGACTGTTCGACCGCCGCGCCCCTCCCCGGTACGCTGCTAGCGTCACTCGGGCAGTCGCCGAACCGCCCAGGGAGCCCCATGCCCAATCACCCCGTCGGATCCGTTGAACGTGTCACCGGCGAATCCCCGGCTCCCGGGTTCGATCCCTCGGCAGAGTCGGCCGCCCCGCGCGTGCTCTCCCGGCGCAGCTTCCTGCTCGGGGCCGCGGTCACCCCGCCGGGCCTGTTGCTCGGCCGCGCGCTCCCGCGGGCCGCTCGAGTCGGCCGGAGCCCGAGCGGGGGCGCCGGGGCGGCGGGGGCGTGCGCCCTCCCGGCAGAGGTCCTGAACCGCATCAAGCGGGGCTGGGACCCGGAGCGGTCCGGCCAGCTCGTGCACGTCCCGCACGGCTGGAACTACCTCGACGGCTTCATCAGCCACTCCACGCCGTGGGGGTACACGCAGAACGTGCCGATGCTCTGGTACGGCCCGGGGTTCGTCCCGGCCAAGGGCACGAGGGACACGTACGTGATGTCCCCGGACATCGCCCCCACGATCGCCCGCCTGGTGAAGTTCCCCTTCGCCGCGCCGGACGGGTCGCCGATGGAGGAGGCGATCCTGCCGAATCGGCCCAAGCCGAAGCTCGTGGTCGTGCTCGTGTGGGACGCCGGCGGGCGGTACGTGCTGTCCCTGCATCCCGGGGCCACCCCGAACCTGGACGCGCTCGCGCGCAAGGGCGTCTGGTACGCGAACGCGTCGGTGGGGTCGAACCCGTCGAACACCGCCCCCATCCACGCCTCCATCGGGACCGGCGCGTTTCCCCGGACGCACGGCGTGGTGGACAACACGATCCGGTTCCCCGACGGTTCGCTCAGGGAGCCCTGGTCCAACGGTCCGGGTGTCCTGAAGGTGCCGACGCTCGCGGACGAGTACGCCAAGGCGAGGGGCACCAGGGCCCGGACGGCGCTGTTCGGGTCCGTCACATGGCACCTCGGGATGCTCGGGCAGGGGGCTGCGCTCCCCGGTGGCGTCCGGCACGTCGCCGTCATCAAGCGGCCGAATGCGCCCCTCGATGGCAACGCCTGGTGGGAGCTCCCGGCATCGCTCGCCTCCTACTACCGGTTCCCCGCCTACGTGAACGACCTGCCGCCGCTGTCGACCTACAGGAAGCAATACGCCGACGCGGTCGACGGCAGGATCGACGGCACGTGGCGGGGCCACAGCATCGAGCAGGCCCTGGGGGGGTTCCATACGCCGGCCCGGATCCCGTTTCAGACCCACGCGATCAAGGCGCTCATCGAGCGCGAGCACCTCGGACAGCACCACGAACCGGACCTGCTGTTCCTGAACTACAAGATCATCGACGAGATCGGCCACGAGTTCTACGCCGACAGCCCGGAGATGGGTGACACGATCCGGGTGCAGGACCAGTTCCTCCAGGTCCTGGTCGATTACCTCGACCGCCGCCTCCCGCGACAGTGGGTGCTGTGCCTCACCGCGGACCACGGCCACACGGCGTCGCCGGGACGAACCGGAGGCGCGGCGCTGGTAGAGCCGACCATCCACCGCCTCCTGGAGCGGCGGTTCGACCGGCCGGCCGGCGACCCCTCGCTCGTGCAGATCGTCCGGCCGACCTGGGTCAACCTGAGCCCCGAACGGGCCGCGGGGGCGCCCTTCGACGCCATGTCGACCTACATGTCGAACCTCACCGTGTCCCAGATCGCCGACCCGGGCACCATCGGTCCCGGCCACGGGGCCACCAGGGCCTTCGACGCCGTGTTCGCGGGATCGCTGCTCCCGAATCTGCGCTGCGGCTGAGCGGCGGCGCCCGGGCGCATCGGCTACCGTCTGGCCGCGATGCAGGCTGCCCACGACGAGGAGACCGCGACCCGGACGCTGCACCGCCTCACGTCCTACGGGCCGGGGCAGGAGTGGACGGTTCCGATCGACGACCCCCGCGTGCTGCAGGACCTCGAGGTCAACGATCTGGCTCGCTTCCCGTGGTTCTTCAAGCGGTACGAACAACCGCTGCCCGCGGTGGCCCTCCCCCGCGACCTGCCGCCGACGACCGTCCCGGCGGTCGCCGTCCTCGCCGGCGCCGCCACGGTGCCGAGGACCGAGCTCGACTTGCCGCAGCTCGCTCGGCTGCTCCACCTGTCCGCCGGGGTGGTCCGAACCTGGGAGCCACGACGGGTCTCGGGT
>DATLUW010000457.1:0-2967 GCA_035577825.1 Actinomycetota bacterium
GCCCGTGAGAGCGACGCCGCCTGCCCCGCCGCTCAGGTTCACGTTGGTCACGTCGGAGCCGCCGGTGTTCGTGCCGGCGATCGCCGCGCCGGCGCTACCCGCGATGTCCACTGCCTCCACGCGGCTGCCCGACGCGAGGGCAACGGTGCCCGA
Organism: Actinomycetota bacterium; assembly: GCA_035577825.1. GTDB lineage: Bacteria > Actinomycetota > UBA4738 > UBA4738 > JACQTL01 > DATBHM01. The sequence goes on from DATLUW010000457.1 coordinate 154, forward strand.
GATAGACGGACGGTTCGCGGGCGTTCCGGTCGCGAGCGTGTCCGCGCCGACGACGAGGTTGATCGGCTCGCCGAGCAGCTTCTGGCTCGCGAGGAGCGAGAACCCGCCGGTGAGCCCGGTCGTCGTGCCGTCGCCCTTGTAGACGTAGATGATGTCGCCCGTCGCGTTGGCGGCCGTGTCGGCCTCGGCCAGCGTGTCGAACGGATCCGTCGAGCGGCCCGTGCCGCCGGCGGTCGCGTTGTTCTTCACGTACCAGACGCGCGAGGCCACCGTGATGTTCACCGTCGAGGTGTCCGTGCCGCCGTTGCCGTCGGACACGGTGTAGCCGAACGAGTCCGGGCCGGTGTATCCGGCCGCCGGCAGGTACGAGAACGCACCGCTCGACGAGACCGAGACGGTTCCACCATGAACGCTCGTCGAGTCGGAGGCGCTGATGGTCAGCGTCTGCGGCGGCTGGTCCTGGTCCGTGGCGTTCGTCAGCAGGTTGCCGGAGACGACCTTCTTCGGCGCCGACGAAGGCGACGGGACCGAGCCGTACTCGAGCAGCGTGTTCCCGACCGCGCTCGTCGACTCGTCGCCGTCGACCGGCGGGTCGTTCACGTCGTTGATCGTGATCGTGAACTGCTTCTCGAAGCTGAGGTTCGGGCTGCCCGGGTCGTTCACGCGGACGCAGATGGTGTAGGAGTTCTTCGTCTCGAAGTCGAAGCTCGCCGCGCTCTGCAGCTGCGCCCCGGAGATCTGGAAGCTGCTCGAGTCGGGGAAGCTCCCCGAGCAGCCGGACGTCAGCAGCGTGAACGTATAGGTCTCCCCGCTGTCGGGGTCGCCGACCTGCGAGAGGTTGCCGACAGCGCTGCCGCTCGGCAGGTTCTCGTCGATCGAGCTGTTCGAAAGCGAGATGTCGGTCGGGGGCTCGTTGACGTTCGTGATCGAGATCGTGAACTCCTTGTCGAACGACTGTGCGCCACCGTCCGTCGTGCGGACGCAGATCGTGTACGAGCTCTTCACCTCGAAGTTGAAGCTGGCCGCCGACTGCAGCCTGTCGTTGCTCACGCCGCCGATCTGGAACGAGCTGTTGTCCGGGAACGGCCCGCCGCCGCAGCCGGTGTTCGGCAGGGTGTACGTGGCGGTGTCCCCGGGGTCCGGGTCGGTGGTCGTCAACGTGCCGATGTCCGTGCCGGACGGCTGGTTCTCGGCGATCGAGTTGTTCGAGAGCTGGATGTCGGTTGGCGCCAGGTCCGACGCCTGGACGTCGATCGACACCGTCCCGGCCGTGGCCGACTGGGCGACCCCGTCCGAGGCGAAGTACGTGAAGGTGTCCGTGCCCGCGAACGGCGACGTCGGCGTGTACAGGAAGGATCCGTCGGGGAACAGCGTGAGCGTGCCGTGCGAGGGCCCCGCCCCGGGGACGACCGTGAGGCCGTCGCCCGCGTCGGCGTCGGTGTCGTTGCCCAGTACCCCGGGCGCGGCGACGAACAGCTGGCCGTTGTTCTTGACCTGGTAGTCGGCCTGCTGCGCCAGGGCCGGGTCGTCGACCGCGACCGGCGCGTTGTCGGCCGGCGCGGCGAGGCCGCACGCGCTGACGGCGTCGCCGGCGTCGAAGTCGCAGGAGTTCGTCCCGCCCTTTCCGTCGAGGGTGTCGTTGCCCGAGACGCCGTCCCGGCCGCGGAGGAGGTCGCTCCCGCCCTGGCCGAGCAGGGTGTCCCCGCCCGTCCCGCCGACGACCGTGTCCGCGTCCTTGCCCCCCCGCACGACGTCGTCCTCCGAGCCGCCGATCACCGCGTCGGCGCCCGGGTTGCCGTTCATCGTGTCCGCCCCGGGGCCGCCGAGCAGGGTGTCGTTGCCCTTGCCGCCCGAGAGCTGGTCGGGCCCTGCGCCGCCCGCGACGACGTCCGGGCCGGCCGAGCCCGTCAGGGTGTCGGCGCCGCCCATCCCGTCGATCGAGTTGGCGCCCGAGTCGCCGATGATCCGGTTGGGACCGGGCGAGCCGATCGCGTTCTGGATCGACACGAGCGTGTCGTGGCCGAGGCCGCCGTCCGGATCGTTCGAGCACGGCGTTCCCGCGCACGTGCCGAGGGCGGTGCCGGACAGGTCGACCGCGAGCTGGGACGCGGTGTTGGGATCGTCGGCGTAGCTCGCGGTGTTGACGCCGGCCCCGCCGTCGAGCGTGTCGTTGCCGGGCCCGCCGACGAGCAGGTCGTTGCCGCCCCCGCCCTCGATGATGTCGACGCCGCCATTCCCGATCAGGACGTCGTTGCCGCCGAGGCCGCAGATGTGGTCGTCGCCGGCCGTGCCGACGATCGTGTCGTTCCCGGAGGTCCCGGTGAGCGCCGGGTCGCACGAAGGTGACGGGGTCCGCAGATGGTTCGCGTGGGCCCCGGTCGGGCCGAGGACGCGCGCCCCCGCCGACGGGGCGAGCAGCGCGAACACCGCGAGGGAGGCCGCCGAGAGAACGAGGACGACAGCGGAGCGAACGGAACGCGGCTTCATGGGCTCCCCCCAAGCGCGGCGCGGAGCACGCCCAACGCTTCCTCGATGTGTGATTCGGACGCCACGCCTCCCCCCCCAGGAAGCGACGCTGCATGGTCGCATTGCCTGGGGTGCCGGTCAAGGGTGATTTCTCCAAAGAGCAACCGATTCGACCGATCGACGCCGGGCACGGTCGCGCGCACGGAGACGACCTCCCTCCCCAGGTCGCGGAGGACGGTAGCCGAGAGACTTTCCCGAGGCAGGACAGGCTCGGGCCGGACGACATCGACACCTTATTCCGGCGCAAGCGTGTAATCTTGTAACGGTTCAGGGTAGACAAGGAGGCGG
>DATLUW010000458.1:0-4089 GCA_035577825.1 Actinomycetota bacterium
CCGTGTACACGTCGCCGTTCCTGCGGTGTCTCGAGACGATCGAACCGTTCGCCCGGGCCACCGGCGTCGAGCCCGTGCCGGACGAGGACCTCGGCGAGGTGTTCATCGGCGAATGGGAGGGCGTTCCCTTCGAGGAGATCCTCACCAACAGCGAGGAGGTCGCCCGCCGCGCGCGGGAGTTCGAGGGCATGTTCAGCGTGGCGCCGGGCGGCGAGTCCGCGGCCGAGCTCCGGGCGAGGGTCGTCCCCGCGATCGACGGCATACTCGAGCGGCACCCCGACGGGGACGTGGTGGTGGTCGCCCACGGCGGGGTCGTCAACGCCTACGCCGGGCACGTCCTCGGCGTCGACCACGACATGTTCTTCATGCCGGAGAACACGTCGATCTCGACGTTCGACCTCGAGGAGAGCGGGGGCCGGCCGAGCGTTCGCTTCCTGAACGACGTCCTGCACCTGTTCCAGCCCGGGTTGTTTGCGCCGCCCGCGGGCGGGGAACGACCTGACTGACCGGCGGTCAGTCGCGAGACGACCGCACGGCTATACTCCCCGGGTCCCTGATCGAACAAGGAGGCAGTCGTGCCGAAGTTCCTCTCCGAGGAGTGGGCTGGCGAGGTCAAAGCCGCCCTCGACTCCAGCGACGCCGTGAAGTCGGCGGCGGGCAACATGAGCGCCAAGATCCAGCAGGTCGTGACCGGCGCGCCGGACGGCGAGGTCAAGTACTGGTTCAAGCTCGAGGGGGGAACCGTCGACCTGGGCCTCGGCGACATCGAGGGCCCCGACGCCACCATCACGCAGGACTACGAAACCGCCGCGGCGCTGTCGAAGAACGAGCTCACGGGGACGGCCGCGTACATGAGCGGCAAGCTCCGCGTCTCGGGCGACCTGATGAAGCTCATGCAGCTGCAGGGCGTGCTCGGTCAGCTGCCCGCCGCACTGAAGGACATCGACGTCGAATACTGATCAATCAGAGATGATCGGCACCGCCGACGGGCCGGGGCGATCGCGCTCCGGCCCGTTTCGCGTCATGGCGGCCGTCGTGACGGCGGTCGTCATTGCCGGCGTGGCGGTCGCCGTGCTCGTCACCCGCGGCTCGGGCGAGGAGGGGGACGTGTTCACCCCGTCCACGATCGGGCGCGGCACCCACGTCTGCGTGGCCGTCGGGACGCCGGGCGACGACGGGGCGCGGTTCCGCGTGCCGCTGCTGCGGGCGATCCGCAAGGCCCACCGGGAGCTCGCGACGACCGGTTCGCTCCTCGTCGGCCATGGCGACAAGAAGATGGCGGCCGCCGTCCGGCGGCTCGTGCACGAGGGGTGTGACCTTGTCGCCGCGACCGGCGTGGAGGCCGGGAAGGCGATCATCGCGGCGGCCCGCGCGAACCCGGACACGCATTTCGCGGTCCTCGGCGGCACCGGCCCGGTGTCGCTCCCGAACGTCACCGTGGTCCGGTTCCACCCGGAGCAGGCGGCGTTCCTCGCCGGCTACCTGGCCGCGGGCATCACGCGGACCGGGATCGTGGGGGCGTTCGGCGGCGAGCCGGACTCTCGGGTGGAGCGGATGCTCCAGGGCTTCGCGGGCGGCGTCGCCAAGCTGAACGCCGACCGGGAGCTCGCCGTGCCGCTGCTCGGCTGGAACCCGGTGACGCGGCGGGGCCTGTTCGCGGGCTCGGCCGAGGACACCGAGGCCGGGCGGCGGATCGGGCAGCGCCTGGTGGGCAACGGCGCGGACATCGTCTTCGGCGTTGCCGGCAACGCCGCCCGGGGCGCCGCGAGCGTGGTCAACGGCGTCGGGGACTCGTTCATGATCGGGTCGGGGTGGGACTGGGCGCAGACCGCGGACGCGCCGCGCAACTGGATCACGAGCGTGGAGGAGCGCGTCGCGGTCATGTTCCGGCTGCTCGTGGCCCGCGAGGTGCGGGGCAAGTTCATGCCCGGGGTCGTCGAGGCCACGCTCGCGAACGGCGGCGTGGGGCTGGCGAAGTTCCGGGGCCCCGGCCAGTCGGTGAGCCCGAAGCTGCGGTATTCGCTCCGGCTGATCGGGACCCAGATCGCCGAAGGCGAGGTGTCGATCGACCCGAACGACTACCCGCCGCTGCCCTCGCCGAACGCCAAGCCGACCGGCCAGCCGACCGAACCTGAGGGCGAGGACTGACGGGACCGGCGGCGCCGCGCCGCCAGGTTCAGAACGCCCCCGGCGCCGGCAGCACGATGAACGTCGCGCTGGCGCGCGCGAGCAGCCGCCCGTCGGCGTCGACCACATCCGCCTCGCCGTAGCCCATGCGCTGCCCGAGGTGCACCGAGCGACCGCGCCCGATGATGCGCGTCCCCTCACCCTTCGAGACGAAGTGCACGTTGAGCTGCGCGGTCCGGTGGGTGAGCCCCGGCTTCAGCATCGACCGCAGGGCGAGCCCGATGGCGGTGTCCGCCACCGCCGCCGTGATGCCGCCGTGCACGATGCCCTGCGGGTTGAAGTGGTGGGGCTCGAGGTCGATGGCGACCTCGGCTTGCCCGTCGCCGACCGACACCAGTTGCATGCCGGCCCACTGGTGGAACGGTGAGCCGTCGAGCCGGTTCTTGAGCTGCTCGAGATGCCGTGGGTCGAGCGCCTCGGAGACGTCCTCGCCGTCCACTCGTCCTCCTCTCGGGCGTGGTGGCGCGAAGGCTAGCCGAACACAACCGCCAAGCCGAACCCGGTAACGTCCGCGGGGTCGCCGGCGACCGTCGGGGGCGGAACCGAACGAGGATGGATGCCATGGAGCCGAACGAGATCTGGGAGCTCATCGTCAAGGCCGACGAGCGGCTGAAGTACGCGCGGGAGGACCAGGCCGACCTTCGCCGGGGCCAGGCCGAGGGATTCCTGCGGGAGGCACTCGGCGGCGCCCGGGAGATCGGGAACGCCCAGCTCGAGCAGCAGGCCCTGACCCGGCTGGGCGACCTCGGCATCACGGACGCCTGAACGGCGCAGCGGCGTCTCGGCGTCGCTCAGAGGCCGCGTTCGGTCCGGTGCCGTTCCTGCAGCGACCGGGTGTGCGCGGCCAGCTCGGGGAGTCCCGCCGCCGCCCGGCGTTCGTCGACGCCCTCGGGGTCTTCGATCGGCCACGGCACCACGGTTCCCAGCCCGGGGTCGACGACGTGCATGCTGCCGTAGACCTGCGGGCGGCCCTCCTGCCACCGCACGGCGTCCGTGAGGATCGCGAGGTGCCGCGCGGGAGACTCGCCGGCGCTCACGGCGGCCCCCAGCAGCGAGACGCACCGCTCCGCGAGCGGCAGGTCGACCGTGACGATCGACTGCGCCACGAGCCACGCCGCCTCCGATCCCTCGGGCCCGACCAGGGAGGTCCCCGGCCACCCGTTCGCATCGAGCACATCCCGCAGGCGGTTCGCGTGGCGGAGGTGCATGGCCCGCAGCGGATGCTCCTGGTCGAGGACGCCCCGCCGCACGAGCTCGGCGCGCGCCTCCTGCTCCTCGATGGTCATGGCCTGCAGCTCCGCGGACAGCGCGTCGTCGATCACGGGCGACCACGCTAACCCGGGACGCGCGGAACCGACGACGACGTCAGATCTGTTGCCCGCGGCGGTACGGCTTGCCGTCCGCGGCCGGCGGCCGCAATCGTTGCGCGGCGAACGCCAGCACCAGCAGCGTCACGATGTGCGGCGTGAATGACAGGAACTCCGGCCGCACCTGCTTCGTGGTGAGGTACGAGATGAACGCCAGCAGGGACAGCACGCCCACGGCCGCCGCCGGGAACCACCGTCGTCGGAACAGCAGGTAGATGGCCGCGATTCCAAGCAAGATCGCGATGAACAGGATCAGCCCGTGCGGCGAGTCGGGGTTGCGCAATCGGAGCGTGTCCGCGTACCCGAACAGCCCGGCGGCGCCGAGCACGCCTGCGGGGCGCCAGTTCCCGAAGATCATGGCCGCCAGGCCAATGAAGCCCCGCCCGGCCGTCTGGCCCTCGCGGTAGATGCCGGCGGACTCGAGCACCAGCACCGCGCCGCCGAACCCGGCGAGCATCCCCGAGGTGATCACCCCGATGTACTTCATCCGGTAGACGCCGACGCCGAGCGACTCGGCCGCGGCCGGGTTCTCGCC
>DATLUW010000459.1:0-5787 GCA_035577825.1 Actinomycetota bacterium
CGCGGTCTCGGCGTCGCGGATCTCGCCGACGAAGATCACGTCGGGGTCCTGCCGCACGACGTGGCGAAGGGCCGCGGCGTACGTCATCGTGTCGATCCCGACCTCGCGCTGGTCGATGATCGAGAGATGGTCCTCGTGGAGGACCTCGATCGGGTCTTCGATCGTCACGATGTGCGCCTTCCGCGACCGGTTGATGTGCCCGATCACCGAAGCGATCGTGGTCGTCTTCCCGGTCCCGGTCGGCCCCGTCACGAGCAGCAGGCCACGCGGCGTGTCCGCGAGGTTGCGCACCGCGGGCGGCAGCATGAGCTCATCGAACGTCGGCACCTCGGCCCGCACCCGGCGGATCGCGAGGCCGACGACGCCGCGCTGGCGGAACACGTTCACCCGGAACCGCCCGACCCCGGTCAGCGTGTAGCCGAAGTCGGCCTCGTGGGTGTCGCCGAAGTCGGGGGCCTTCTCCGGCGGCAGCAGCTCGGCCGCGAACGCCTCCGTGTCGATCGCCTCGAGCGCGGGCAGGTCGGTCGCCGTCAGGACGCCGTCAACCCGGACGAACGGCACGCCCCCCACCTTCAGGTGCAGGTCGCTCCCGCCCATCTCGACCATGCGGCGCAGCAGATCGGAGATCTCCATCGTGGTAGATCGTCGGCACGGATGGGTACGTACCTTGAGCGTCGAGGGACGACTCGATGTTCTGGACAGCAGTTGATCCGATTCGTCCGGTTTCGTGATTGCTTTGAGGCGCATCTGGGAAAGTAACGACCGGACTTCCGGCGACGACCATCTGGAGGTGTTCCGAACGTGGCGGAGACGAACGGCCAGAGCCAGCGGATGACTCGAGCCGAGGCCGGTCGCAAGGGCGGCCTGACCACCAAGCAGCGCTACGGCGCCGACTTCTTCGGCAAGATCGGGAAGATCGGCGGCAAGAAGGGCGGCGACACCACCAAGCGCCGCTACGGCATCGAGTTCTACCAGCAGATCGGGCGCAAGGGCGGTTCCCGCTAGGGAACGTCGGGGCTGGAGGGCGGCCCGCCGCCGTTCGGGCACGGCGGCGGGCCTGCGCCGGTCGCCGGATGGGCGTCTCGCGACCCCCTGGCATACTTCCGGCCATGCGCACCAGCGTGGACGTCCACAACCACCTGGTGGAACGGGACGTGCGCCACGAGCTGATGCCGGTCAGGGACCGCCTGCGCTCCGCCGAGCGCATCGCGGGCGTGCTCGGACTGCCCCCCGAGGTCGTCGGCAAGGTGGTCGTCTACGACACGGACCGCGGACCCATCGCCGCGCTCGTCCCGAGTGGCGCCGAGCCGGACCCCGAACGCGTCCGCGCCGCCGTTCGCGCCCACGAGATCACCGAGGCGTCCCCGGCGAGGATCTCCCAACTCACCGAGTACCTGTCCGAGGCGGTGCCGCCCGCCGGCCTGCCGCCGGCATTCCGCGTCGTCGCCGACCGCAAGCTGACGCAGCAGGAGGTCCTGTACTTCGCGGGCGGCGATGCGACCGCGATCCTCAAGCTCCGGGGCGAGGACCTGGTGAAGGCGACGGGCGCGAAGACCGCCCGGATCGCCCGCCCGATCGGCGAGGGCGGCGGCGGGCGGCGGAGGTGGAGCCGGGTCCGGACGTGAAGACGCGAATGGAGCGTTCAGCCGGAGGGGTTGTCTTCCGGCGAACCGAACACGGCGCCGAGATCGCCCTGGCCGCCCGCCGGACGCGCCGTGGCGAGCTCGCCTGGGGGTTGCCCAAGGGCATGATCGAACCCGAGGAGGAACCCCCGGACGCCGCGCTCCGGGAGGTCCGCGAGGAGACCGGGCTGGTCGCGGAGATCGACGACGACCTGGGGTCGATCTCGTACTTCTACCGGTGGGACGACGTGGGCGTTCGCAAGAGCGTCCGGTTCTTCCTGATGCACGCCACCGGCGGCGACGTGTCCCTCCACGACCACGAGATGGAGGAGGTCCGGTGGTTCCCGGCCGCCGAGGCGCCGCGCAGGACGACCTACCGATCCGAACGGGGAGTCGTGGAGAAGGCCGTGGCCATCATCGAACAGGATCGTTCCCGAAGGCCGAAACCCCGGAACTGACGCAGGAACTCCACGGCCGCGATCCCGGCCCGGGCCGTGCCGGTGCCTACAATGTCCGGGCCGCAATGAGACGGCTCTTCGCCACCCTCGTCGTCCTGTCCACCCTCGTCCTCGCCGCGCCGCCCGCATTCGCGGCGCCCCGCCCGGACGTGTCGATCCGCCTGCTCGGGATGGCCCCGTGGCTCACCCCGCAGAAGCCCGACCTCGGTCTCCACGCCGTCGCGACGAACACCGGCCCGGGCGCCGCGGACGACCTCTCGTTCGGCCTCACGGTGTTCACGCCGTCCCGGAGCCGCAACCAATACGAGGAGTCGCTCCGGCACGACCCGTCGGACGCGGGCGACCTGTACGCGAGGTTCGGCAAGATCACCGGCACCCTCGCGCCGGGGGCGACCATGGATCTCGAGCTCTCCCGCAAGATCATCCGCGACGTCGCCGCGACGGTGGTCGGCGGCAACGAGACGGCCGTGTACCCCATGAACATCGAGCTCCGCTCGGGGGACCGGACGCTGGCCTCGATCCGGACGCCGATCGTGTTCCTGAACTTCGCGAAGCGCCAGGTGGTCGCCACGACGAGGCTTCGGCTCGGGTGGTCGTTCGCCCTGCACCAGGGGATCGACTACGGCGCGGACGGGACGTACCTCGACGGCTCGCTCCAGGATGCCGTGGCCCCGGGCGGGCGGCTCGCGGAGGAGGTGGCGGCGCTCGATGCCGCGGCCAACGACCCGAAGCATCCGCGTCCGATCGACGTCGTCTGGTCGCCGACGCTGATCGCCCAGCTGCAGGACATGCGCGACGGGTACGCCGTCCGGAATGGCGCCACGGTCGAACAGGTCCCGGAGGGCCAGGGCGGCGCCGCCGATGCGAACGCCGTCCTCGAGAAGATGCACCAGCTGGCGGCCGCGCCGCTCGTCGAGTCGAGCGCGCTCCCCTATGCCGTGCCGAACATCCCCGCGCTCCTGTCGGCCGGACTCGGCGTCGACCTCCCGGTCCAGCTCCAGCGGGGCGAGGACGCGGTCGGGGCGTTCACCGGCAACCCCGTTACGTCCGACATCTTCTGGCCGCCCGGCGGGAACATCGACCAGGCCTCGCTGTCCACGCTCGCGGCGCACGGGATCCGGACGTTCCTGATGACCCCGGCCATGGTCCACCGGGCCCCGCAGCCGAAGGAGTTCGCGCAGCCGGCCACGACCGCGCTGCAGAGCAGCGTCACGGGGACCGTCACCGGGATCGTTCCCGACGCCGGGGTCGAGACCATCCTCTCGTCCGGCGTCTCCGAGCGCGACCCGCGCCTCGCCGCCCAGAACGTGCTCGGCGAGCTCGCCCAGATCTGGCTCGAGCAGCCGGGCATCCCCCGCGCGGTGGCCCTGTCCGTCCCCGATTCCCTCGACGTCCCTGGTTCGCTGTTCCGGCCGCTGATCAAGGTGGTCGGCCGGGCGCCGTTCCTGCAGATCCAGAAGGCCAGCGCCCTCGTGAAGAACTTCCACCCCGACCCGTCCCAGCCGGCACAGCTGTTCCCGAACTACGGCCAGTTCTTCGCACAGGGCTACGCGGACGAGATCGCCGCCGCGCGCGCGGACATCTCGACGTTCCGCTCGATCCTGGTGAACCCGTCGCCGGTCCCCGACCGGCTCGAAGACACCGTGCTCCTCTCCGAGGGCGGCAGTTTCACCGAGGACCCGGCGGCGGGGATGGCGCTGCTCGGCGGGATCCGGTCGCGCCTCGACGGGCTGTTCCGGGGGATCCGGCCGGACACGACGCGATCGGTGACGCTCGCGAGCGGCGCCGGAGTGGTCCCCATCGGCATCACGAACGACACGCCGGACCTCGTCCGCGTGAAGATCCGCCTGATCTCCGCACGCCTCGAGCCCGAGGCCAAGACCGAGACCGTCACGCTCCGCGGCGGGAGCACCAAGCTCCTGCCGTTCCGCGTCCGCAGCCGCACCACCGGCCGGTTCCCGGTCCAGATCAGCGTGCTGACGCCCGACGGGAAGCCGCTGTACCCGCCGGGCGTGCTCGTCGTCCGCTCGACCTCGTACAACCTGGTCGCGCTGCTCCTCGTGCTGGGGGCCGCACTGTTCCTGCTGGTGTGGTGGGCGCGGCGCTTCCTGCCGGGGAGGCGCCCGCCGCGTGCGCCGTCGACCGTCCTGCCCCCGCAGGCGAAGCCGGCGTGAGGGACGCGCCGGCGGGCGGCGAGGCCGGGACGCGGCCGGCGGAACCCCCGGTCGCCGACGCCGACGGCGCCGATCCGGCGGCGATCGAACCGGCCCACCCTGTCGAGCCGAGTGGCGACGGCCCCGGCGAACCCCCGCCCGGCCCACCTCCGAGCCCACCCTCCGGACGCGACGCGGGCGGCGTCCGGCTGCTGCGTTCGACGGCGGTCATGTCCGTCGGGACCGGGCTGTCCCGGCTCACCGGGTTCCTGCGCCTGTCGGCCATGGCCTACGCGATGGGCGTCCCCAGCGGGCTCGCCGACGCCTACAACGTCGCGAACAACACCCCGAACATCGTCTACGAGCTCGTCCTCGGCGGGGTCCTCACGTCGGTGTTCGTGCCGGTGTTCGTGGACTGGCTCGAGCGCCGCGGCCGGGAGGAGTCCTGGGAGGTCGCCCGCCAGATCCTGACCATCGCGTTCGTGTCGCTGTCGGCGATCACGCTCCTCACGATGCTGTTCGCGCCGGCGATCGTCGGCCTGTACACGACGCGCCTGCCGCACAACGCGGCCGGCGAAGCCGAACGCGACCTCGCCACGTTCTTCCTGCGGTGGTTCATGCCGCAGATCGTGTTCTACGGGCTGGGCGCGGTGGCGAGCGGATTGCTGAACGCACACCGGCGGTTCGCCGCGCCGATGTTCGCGCCGATCCTCAACAACCTCACGGTGATCGCGACGATGGTGCTGTTCGTGGCCCTGCCCCGGCCGGCGGTGGGGATCAGCGATGTGCAGCGCTACGTGCTCGCCATCGGGACGACGCTCGGCGTCGTGCTGATGACCGTCGCGCTGGTTCCCTCGCTCCGGCGGACCGGGTTCCGGTTCGCCTGGCGGTGGAACTGGCGGAGCGAGGCCGTGCGGCGGATCGCCCGGCTGGCGTCATGGGTGTTCGTGTACGTGCTGGTGAACCAGGTCGGGCTCGTCGTGATCATCATCCTGGCCACCGGCGCGAAGGCCTACGCGGTCTACAGCTACTCGTTCATCCTGTTCCAGCTGCCGCACGCGATCTTCGCGGTGTCGGTGATGACGGCGCTGCTGCCGGCGCTCTCCGCGCACTGGGCGAACCGCGAGACCGACTCGTTCCGGGACCTGCTCGGGCGCGGCATCCGGCTCACGGCGCTCGCCGTGGTGCCGTCGGCGCTCGGGTACATCGCGCTCGCCGGGCCGATCTCCCGGCTGGTGTTCGAACACGGCCGCACCGACGCGGCGGGGGCCGCGCAGATCGCCGGCGTCCTCCGCATCTTCGCCGTCGGGCTGTTCGCGTTCTCGACGTTCCAGCTGCTGCTGCGGGCCTTCTACTCGATGCAGGACAGCCGCACGCCCGCGCTGGTGAACGTCGCCGCCGTCACGGTCAACACCGTGGTGAACATCGCGCTGTTCCACTGGCTGGGCGCGCGCGGGCTGGCGGTCGGGTACGTGGCGGCGTACACGTTCGGCGCGGTGGTGCTCGCCGTCCTGATCCGCCGGCGCGTCGGCGGCCTCGGTGGCGCGGGATTGC
>DATLUW010000460.1:0-3377 GCA_035577825.1 Actinomycetota bacterium
CGACCCGGTCACGCAACAGGTCGTGCTGTTCGGCGGATCGAGCGCTGCACCGAATTCCGGAACGAACCTCGGCGACACGTGGACCTGGAACGGATCGGACTGGACCGAAGAGCACCCGGATCACAGCCCGCCCGCCCGCTACGTCGCTGCCATGGCGTTCGACCCCTCCAGAGGCACGGTCGTGCTCTTCGGCGGCTCGCAGGGGGTCCACAAGTTCCTCGGCGACACGTGGGAGTGGGCCGGGTCGGACTGGACCGAGCTCTCGCCGGCGGCGAGCCCGCCCTCGCATGCGTGGGGCGCAATGGCCTTCGACTCGAACGGCAACGCTCTGCTCTACGGCGGTTTCGACGGCGACCCTGGACGCGACAACAGCTCCTACTCGTTCGGCGCGAAGCCCGCAGTCGTTCGATTGGTTGGGATCCATGGCGGCGCCGTGGCAACGAGGCCGGCATCAACGAAGCACCCGCTTTCTACCTCGCTGCGTGTCGGCGAGACGCCCACCGGCGGCATGGTCTCGATCACGCAACTTCCCCACTCCACGCTTGAAGCCCCGGCTGGGTATGCGTTCCTCCCCGCCCAGGACGTGATCGCGGCGCCCAAGGGAAGCTCCGGTTCCCCGCTCACGCTCAGGTTCACGCTGGATCCGTCGCTCATCCCCCGCGATCCCGAGGACACGGTCTCTCTGTTCAGGACCGAGTTCGGGCGCACGCCGAAGCTGGTCACCGCCTGCACGGCGGCCGTTCCGCCGAAGCCCGACCCGTGTGTCTCCAGCGAGACCGTTTCGGGCGGCGCGCTGAAGATCACGGTCTCGACGACCTCCGCGGCCACGTGGAACTTCGCCGTGCGGAGGCCGGACGCGAAGATCAAGCTCGGCTCCGATTCGTCCTCCGTCGGCGGAGGGATCTACAACCTGACGGGCTTCCGCCAGACCCGTACCGTCGAGGCGATGCGCGGTGTCACGAAGACGTTCGACATCGGCGTGCAGAACGACGGCACCAGCGTCACCGGCTTCAGACTGAAGGGTCTCGGCAGTGGGACGGACTTCACGGTCAAGTACCTCACCGGACTGACCGGTACGACCGACATCACGTCCGGCGTCGTCGCTGGGACTTACACGCTCAGGAACGTCCCCGCCGACGGGACCAAGTTCATCCGCCTGCAGATCACCGTGAGGAGCACAGCCGCGATCGGCTCCATGTTTGGCCGGCTCGTTACCGCCGTCTCGACGCAGGCCGGCGTGGCCAGGGACGCGGTCAAGGGGGTCGCGAGCGTCATCGCCTAGGCATTCGAACCCTGTCCGAGTGCGCCGAATCGGACCGTAATCAAACCCCTCCGAGCAGGAGGAGATGGAGAGGCTCCACGGCTCGTTGAGCGACAAACGCACTCCCGCCTGAGCGACGATCGCGTCCCGAACCCGGACCCGACCCCAGCGCACGACTCGCGCTCCCCATGTTCAAGAGCGACCACATGTCAGGATCGACCGCGTGGAGGCGGAACTCGTTGCACGGGTGATGGCCGCGGTGTCATCCCTCGCCGAAGCGCTTGACCTGTCGGTCGACGATGTCGTCGTGATCCACAACTCGAACAAGCTCGCTCTCCGCCTCTTGCCGTGTGACGTCTTCGCTCGAGTAGGACTGGGAGGGCAGGAGGTCGCCGAGTTCGAGGTCGAACTCGCCCAGCGGCTCGCTGCGACCGAGAGCCCCGTCGCGGCGCTCGAGCCTCGGGTCGAACCGCGTGTCTACGAGCGCGACGGCCTCCGTGATGACCCTGTGGACCTGCTGCCGGGCGATGCCCTTGACCAGGGCTCGCCATTCGAATACGCACAAGCGCTCCACCGCCTGCACACGGGGATACGAGGTGTCGAGATCGCGACGCCGCACTTCATGGAACGGGCCGCAGCGGCCGAGCGGCTGGTCATGAACAAAGACGCAACCCCCGCACTCGCCGAGGCCGATCGCCATCTCCTCGTCAGCACGTTGCAAGGCGCGCGTCAACAGATCCGCGGCCGCGGACCTGCCCAGCAGCTGCTGCACGCGAACCGCATCCGGGCAACCTCCTCAACACCGTGGACGGCCTGCTCTTCATCGACTTCGAAACGTGTTGTCGTGGACCCATCGAGTTCGACGTCGCGCACGTGCCGGACGGGGTCAGTGCCCACTATCCGGACGTCGATCACGTTCTGCTGGAGGAGTGTCGACGGCTTGTTCTTGCGATGGTCGCGGCCTGGCGATGGGACGTCCACGATGAATTCCCAAATGGGCACCGACACGGCCGACACATCCTGAGCTGGTTGCGTGAGGGTCCGCCGTGGCCGGCGCTCGGTGCTCTCGCCGCCGAGTCAAGCGCCGCTCATGCACCGCCTGCGAGCATGGAGTTCATCTTCCCCAGTTCGATCGCACAGTCGGATTGGTGGCCTGAGAAAGCCACAAATGGTGGATCGAGTGCCCGGGGTGGGACTCGAACCCACACGCCCTCTCGGGCCAGGACTTTTAAGGTCCCTTCGTCTACCTGTTTCGACACCCGGGCGAGCGAGTCGATTCTAGGTTCCGAGGTCGCCCCTCGAACCTTCAGTCGACGCGGTCGAAGCGATACGTGCAGACCTCCCAGCCGGTGACGCGGCCGGCGGGGTCGCGTTCGAGGGCGGCCATTTCGCCGACGTAGGGCCCCGCCTCGAACAGCAGCTCGTCGGGGGTCAGGAGGCGGAGCGGCATCGGCTGCGGTGCGGCCAGACCGGGACGGCGCGGCGTGTTCGCCTCGAGGGCGCCGTTCCGCCAGCGAACCCGGAGCACGAACCCGTCGCCGTTGAACCGGCCGAGCAGCCCACGCGCGTCGTCGGGCGGCGGCGTTCGGTCGGGCTCGGTGCGCGGCTCCAGCCCCTCACGCCGGACCACGGTGGCCGCCTCCTGTGCCAGCCCGGCGACGAGACGGAACAGCAGCTCGCCGTCGCCGATGTTCGTCAGGGCTATCGCCCCGACGTGCCGGTCCGGCCACGAGAGCAGCCACCCGGCGTGCCCCCACAGCCCGCCCGCGTGCCCGACGAGCACCCGGTCGCCGAACCGGAACAGCATCGGCCCCATCCCGTGGCCCTGCTTCCACGACGGGTCGGCCATGATCTGCGGCCGCCGCATGGCCTCGATCGTCGACGATCGCAGCGGGGACGCGTCGCCGAGGTCGTCGCACAGCAGGCCGACGATCCGGGCCAGGTCCGGCGCCGTCGAGAACAGCTGCCCGGGCGCGTCCGGCACGGGGTCGTTCGCGGTGGGCTCGGGTTCGACCTCGCCGGAGGGCGAACGCCGGTACCCGGACGTGATCCTCGCCCGCGGCAGCCCCGCCGGGTCGTAGGCCGTCGAGCGCATCCCGAGCGGCTCGATGATCCG
>DATLUW010000461.1:0-2943 GCA_035577825.1 Actinomycetota bacterium
CTCGATCTCGGTGGAGGCCTCGCGCGTGGTGGCCGGGACCTCGACCGAGATCCGGCTCCGCGCCGGCACCTGCAGCACCTGCGCCGGGTGCTGGCCGTGCCGGCTCATCGACGCCACCCGCACGGTGACGTCCGAGTCGCCGGGGTTCGTGATCGAGACGAACCCGGTCCACCCGTGGCCGCCGCCGTGCGGGCAGTACCAGGCCCCGGAGGGCGCGTCGTCCGCGCCCGCGGCCGACCCAGCGCCCTCGAGCGCGCGCGCCGGCTGCACCCCGGCACGGTGCTCGAGCCACCACCCACCGCCGACCACCAGCGCGACCACGAGCACGAGCGTCACGAACGCCGACCGCGACCTCACCGGCGCACCGGCTTCCTCGTCATCCACAGCGCCGCGAGCCACAGGGCCGCCAACACGGCGATCTCGAGGTCATGGCGCTGCTGGCCCGCGTACGTGACGTGCGCGTTCCCCGACGGGGCGTCCGCGAACTGCGTCGCCCAGCCGAACGACCGTGACGGGCGCCCGGTCTTCCCGCCCGCCTGCATCCGCCATTCCGAATCGAACTGCCGGGCGATCAGCCCGACCCCGCCCGACGACGTCCCGTGAAACCCTCCGAGGACGGGATGCAGCTCGCTGCCGTCGAACTTCGGCAGCGTCGCGACCGGGAGCAGGCTCGTCCCCGTCGCCGCCTCGGCGAACCCCGCCTGGTCGGTCACGCCGGCCTGCGGGTAGACGCGTTCGTTCCGGTAGATGACGAGGCCGGACGTCGGAACGAGGTCCATGTCGACCTGGGCGTCGAGCCGCAGCGCGGCCTGCTGGGGGAGATCGCCGTTCGCGGCGACGACGTACTCGACGCCGAGCGGGCCGAGCAGCGCGCCGCCGTGGGTCGTGTTCCCGGCGAGGATCTGGACCAGCGAGCGCTCGAGGTATCCGTACCCGTCGCCGGTGAACCCCCGGCCGGAGTCGAGAGCCGACGCGCCGTTCCGGTCGGTGAGCGCGTACCGGATCGTGACGCCCTCGAACGCGGCCTGGGTGATCGCGTCGCCGCCCGGCGCGGGGAACGGGTCGCCGCTCCGCCCGCCGAGCCACAGGACGCGGAAGTCGGCATGCGGGTCGGCCGACGCCACGAGCGGCCACGACGGCGAGACCTGGTTCGTCCCGATCTCCCACCCGCCGGTCGCCGCCTCCAGGCCCTGCAGGAACAGCCCGCCCGCCACCAGCGCGGCCAGCCCGATCCCGGCGAGCTGCCGGTACCCGAACGCTCGCCGCCCCATCTCGACGGCGGCCGTGATCCCGAGCCCGACCAGCACGCAGTCCGCCGCCGCCGCGGCGGCCACGTACGCCACCGGGTTCGACAGCGGGGCCGGGAGGTAGCCCGCCGCGGACAGCCACGCCAGCGTCACCCCGGCGATCGAGGCGATGAGCATCCGCAGGGCGGTTCGCCTGCGCTCCCGGTCGGCCAGCGTGAACCCGACCAGCGCCGCGACCGGCAGGAACCACGCCACCGTCCACGACCCGGTCGCCGGGCCCGGCGAGAGGCGGAGGAGCGCGGCGAAGTTCGGCTCGCCGGCGGTCGAGGACAGCGCGGGCCCCGGCGTGCCGAACGAGGCCAGCACCACCGGGAACGCCAGCGCGGCCCCCACGGCGACCGCTCCCGCCACGATCCCGATCCCCCGCAGCCCGCCGCGGCGGTCCGGCACGACGAGGTGCACCAGCACGAACAGCGCGAACGCGAGCGCCACGCCCGGGTAGAACGACGCCCCGATCGCGAGGATCAGCCCCGCCTCCACCAGGAACCGGAGCATCCGCCCCGGCTTGTGCCGCGAGAACCCGCGCTCCAGCCGGTCGATCAGCGACGGCAGCACCGCCATCGCCGCCAGCACGACGATGCGCCCGGAGGAGAACGCCCACAGCACCGTCGCCGACAGTCCGTAGACGGCACCGGCGACCACGGCGGGCACGCGCTCGTTCGTCCGGCGGAGCACCATCCGGTACATCGCCCGCCCCGCGATCGGCGGGAGCACCATCAGCAGGAACTTCTGCGCGAGCGACGTGCTGGCGAACGTCACCGCCGAGGTCACCCCGAGGATGCCGAGCGCCGGGCTCCCCATGTCGGGGCCGCCGAGCGCCGTCGTCCGGAACCCCGACAGGAACTCCTGGAAGAACCCCGACGGGGCGGACGGGAACGCCGGCAGCGCCCCGCCGGCCAGCGGCAGGTGCCCCCACAGCGGCTTGTACGCGAAGAACGCGAGCACCGCGAACACCGCCCACGCGAACGCCACGGGGTGGGCGCGGGCGAGCGACATGGTCCGCGCGCCGAGCGTCGGGAGCTCGAGCTCCTCCTGCTCGTCGACCGGCCGGGCGTCCTCGTCCTCGGGTTCGTCCTTGCGAAGGAGCGTCCCCGCCGTGTCCGCCCACCGGCGGAGGCGGAGCCCGGCGGGAGCCATGTACCGGCGTACCGCGCGGTCCGGCACCGCCCGGACGGCCTGCGCCCGGATCCGCCGC
This sequence comes from Actinomycetota bacterium, assembly GCA_035577825.1. GTDB lineage: Bacteria > Actinomycetota > UBA4738 > UBA4738 > JACQTL01 > DATBHM01. The sequence goes on from DATLUW010000461.1 coordinate 2,503, forward strand.
CGGAGCGTCCCCGGCAGGTGCCACAGGTTCCAGAACAGCGCGACGACGACCTGCCACGCCTCCTCGAACCGCCGGGAGACCGCCCACAGGAAGGCCTTCGCGAAGGCCTGCACGACGTACAGGGGCAGGATCCACAGCAGGGTGAGCAGGCGGTAGTTCTTGAGCATCGCGGCGAGGCTCGCCCGCTCGGCGTACAGCCGCTGGCGGTCGGCGCGGGCGCCGTCGCGGCGTTCGCCCATCATCGCGGCGCTCCGGTGGCGCGCCCTCGCCTGCGGCGACATCAGCACGCGGAAGCCGGCGAGCCGGGCTCGCCAGCAGAAGTCGAGGTCCTCGTGGTACGGCGCGAGCCGTTCGTCGGGCACGCCGGCCCGCTTCCAGGCCTCCCGGGACACGAGCATCGCCGCCGTCGAGACGAACAGCACCTCGCGGACCCGGTCGTAC
>DATLUW010000462.1:0-2120 GCA_035577825.1 Actinomycetota bacterium
GAGGAAGCCTTCCTCAACACCGATCCCGGCCGCGCCGTGGCGGCGGATCTGCGCAGCAAGGGCATCGACCCGGTCGCCGCCTACAACCTCGCGACGCAAAGCGCGAGCCTGTTCAGCATTCCGCGCACGCTCCGGTTCGGCGTGCGCACGGACTTCTAATGTCGCCCGGACGCCGCATCCAGGGAGGAGTCGGAATGAAGGCCTCGCGTTTCATCCTGATCGTGCTGCTGCTGCTGCTCTCGGCCGGCGTGGTGGCGGCCGCCACCACGACCGGCACGAAACGGCGCGCACGACCGGCTCGCACGAACCCCGAGGACGCGAGCCAGAAGATCGACATCAACAACATCTCGATGGTGGTCAAGAACACCGGGTCGTTCGCGTACGACACGCAGAACGGCGCCGCCGGTCTCGAGTTCCCGAAGGGCACCGGCAAGACCGCGGTGTTCGCCGCCGGCCTGTGGATGGGCGCCCAGGCGGGTGGCACCACGCGCGTTTCGGTGGCGGAGTACAGCGACGACTACCGGCCGGGAGTGATCCTGCCGGGCGGCCTTGCGGACGATCCCGCGAAGCCCGAGTACAAGGTCTACAAGCTGAACCGCGTGTACCTGACCCCTTCCGGGGCCATCGACGTGGCCACGCGTGACGCCGTGCTCGCGGACTACACCGCCGGCGCGATGACTCACGGCGCGCCGCCGGTGACCGTGCTGCCGGACGGCTCGCTGAGCATCCTCGGCGACCAGATGCTGTGGAGCGTGTTCAACGATGCCGGCAAGACGGGCAAGCACAACGGCGCCTCCAGCGCGCTGCCACTCGGGGTCGAGGTGCAGCTCACCACGTTCGCGTTCAACCGTCAGGACCCGCTCGAAAACACGGTGTTCAGCCGCTACAAAATCATCAACAAGGGCGTGAACACACTGAACAACGCGTTCGTCTCCCAGTGGTCCGACCCCGACCTCGGCGGCGCCACCGACGACCTCGTCGGCTGCGACACGACGCTGTCCGTGGGCTTCATCTACAACGCCACGAACACCGACGAGCAGTACGGCGCGCAGTCGCCGTGCGTCGGCTACGACTTCCTGCAGGGCCCGAAGGTCGGCGGCGTGCCGCTGGGCCTGGTGTCGTTCAACAAGTACCCGAACGGCGGCGGCCCGCAGGATTCGACCGAGACCTACAACTACATGCAGGGCCTCCTCGGCGACGGCTCGCAGGTGATCGATCCGACCACCGGGCAGCCGACGCGCTTCAACGTCTCCGGCGACCCCGTCGCGGGCACCGGCTTCCTCGACTCCTCGCCCTCCGACCGCCGGCTCATGCTCTCCTCCGGTCCGTTCAACATGGCGGTGGGCGACACGCAGGAGGTCGTGGTCGGCATCGTCGTCGCGCAGGGCGAGTCGCGGCTCGCGAGCGTGGCGCTCATGAAGTGCTTCGACCAGGCGGTGCAGGCGGCCTATGACGCCGGGTTCGACCTCGCGAGCCCGCCGAACGCGCCCCAGGCCACGATCACGCCGCGCGACGGCGAGGTGTTCATCCGCTGGGACGCCGGCTCCGAGCAGTACAACCAGCCGCCGTACGGCTGGGAGGGCTACAACGTCTATCAGGGCGCGTCGATCGCCGGGCCGTGGACGCGCATCGCCACGTACGACCGCGTGAATGCCATCACCACGGTGCTGGACGTGGAGTGCGATCCCGCCTCGCCGGTGCCGCTGCGCAAGGTGAAGGCGTTCGGCACCGACGCCGGCGTCAAGTACTCGATCGACCTGAGCGACGACCGCGTGCGCGGTGGACCGCTGCACACGGGCACCTCCTACTACTACACGGTGACCGCCTATTCGGTGGGCGTGGGGCAGTTCCAGCAGGTGCTGGAGTCCCCGTTCAACCCGATCACGGTGGTGCCGCAGACACCGGCGGCGGGCGTGGACCCGTCGGTGGCGGGTGTGGGCGCGATCGACCACGCGCTCGCGGCCGGCGCGCCGCCGGCCACGCCGCTGTCGACGGACGTGGTCGAGGTCAACTCGCCCGACCCCGCGACCATGATCGACGCCACCTGGAAGGTGGGCTTCAAGCCTGCCGGCGCGAGCACGGTGTGGTTCCTGACGCGCACCGTGGGCACCGTGGTGGAC
>DATLUW010000463.1:0-5971 GCA_035577825.1 Actinomycetota bacterium
GGACGGCGGCGCAGGAGACACGCTCGCCGACCTCGTGACCGTCAACGGGACGAGCGGGGACGACGCCGTGGACGTCGTGGGGCACGGGACGACGGTGGATGTGTCGGGACTGCAGCCGGAGACCCACATCACCGGCGCCGATCCCACCGACCAGCTCCAGGTCGACACGCTCGACGGCAACGACACGGTCACCGTCGATCCAAGCGCGAACGCGCTCATCGGGGTGACGGTCGACCTCGGCCCCGGTCAGCACTGAGACGTCCGACCAGATGCAGATGCACCGGGGCTTCCCCTGCGGAGGCCCCGATGCACTGGGTGTCAGCCTCAGGCATGACCTCCAAGCCAATGCAGCGTTCCCATATCCCCAAAATCCGTTCCGAACGTTCATCGGACGCTGGGAACAGGGAACTCCGGTTTCCTACCGTGGGAAGCTCCGCACCCTGTTCGTCTCGCCGTCGACGGCGGTCCCGGTGAGCGCCTGACTGGTCCGTTCATCGGTCCAGGAGTCGCGGCCACCGCATGGTCGGTTACCCGGCCGCGGCGAAGAGCTTCCATTTCCCGGGGACGCCCTTCAGCGAGTGCTCGCCTCGCTCGTCGAATTCAATTCCGGACCCGACGACGAGATCCTTGACTGTGCCGGAGACCAGGACTTCGCCCGGAGTCGCGAGTGAAGCGACCCGAGCCGCGATGTGGACAGCGATTCCTCCGAGGTCGTCGCCCCGGACCTCGCACTCACCAGTGTGCAGGCCGGTGCGGAGTTCGATGCCGAGCCTCCCCGCGTCCTCGATGATGGCATGTGCGCAGCGAATGGCCCGAGCCGGACCGTCGAAGGAAGCCACAAACCCGTCTCCCGTCGTGTTGATCTCTCGTCCACGGAAACGGCGCAGTTCGTCGCGCACCGTCCGATCGTGGGCGTCGAGGAGGGAGCGCCACTGTTGGTCGCCGAGAGCCGCCGCGCGTTCTGTCGATCCGACGATGTCGGTGAACAGCACGGTCGTGAGGATGCGGTCCACTTCAATCATCGGCCGTTCGCCGGTCAAGAACTCCGCGAGCTCGTCTGCAATTACAAGGTTGGCGGCAGTGAACGACAGGTCGCCGCCGGCAAGCTCCACGAAGTTCGCTCCGTCGATGTGCTCGGCGAGGTAACGACCGTGGGCGACCGGCGTGAACGGTTGGTCCGTGACATTGAGAACGAGGGTCGGCACTCGAATGAGGGGCAATGCCTGGCGAACGTCATTTCGCAGGACGTTGTCGTATTGGGCGGCGGCGGTTCGCGGTGTGGCCGACGCGCGGAGAAGTTGCGCGGTGAGGTGCAGGAACTCCGAATCAGCGCTCGGGTTCGCGACCGAAACAAACTCCGGTGTTCCCCACGCCGCTGCGAGCATCTCCACCAACGAGTCCACCTCCTCGGGTGACCGACCGATCGGGTAGTCATCCGCAACCATGAAGCGCGCCGCCGTGTTCAGGAGAGCGAGGGCGCTGACCCGTTCGGGATGCATCGCCGCGTAGAGGATCGCGATCGGCCCCGTGTCGCCTGTCGCGAAGATGGCCGTCCGACGCGACCCCGCTGCGTCCAGCACCGCGGCCATGTCCTCGGTCCACTCTTCCAAGGTCGGCACCGAGTTACGAGGGACTCCATCGGACGCGCCCGTGCCCCTGCGATCAAACGTGATCAGCCTGCAAAACGACGCCAAGCGCTGGTAGAACCGTTCGATCGTGGGGACCTGCACGTTGTATTCGATATGGCTGCCCAGGCCATAGCAGAACAGAAGATCAACAGGTCCGTCTCCAAGAACCTGATAGGCCACATCGGCATCGCCGACGGCCACGTACCGAGTCTCTGGCTGATCGCTCACCACCGAGGGCACCGGCGACCAGGGAGCCCGGGATGAACGTTCCTGCATGCATTCAGCACACACGCATCATGCCCGGGTCGGCGCTCGTTGTGCGAGCGCGCCTGCGTCTCGTGACCATGTCCTCGAAGTCGGCGTCCCGGGCGCCCTCGAGCAGCGCCGGGCCGTCGGGGGTGAGGAGGGGGACACGGTCCGTGCGCTCGGCACCGAGCGTCCTCACGAACCGTTCGGCCGCGGCCTGCGGCGGCTGTAGGCACCCAGGTCAGCGTTCGTCGAGGAGGGGCGTACGATGCCTCCTTCGGGACCTCTTCTTGCCGTCACACGTCGTGACCCCCGAAGGAGGGAGGATGATGGAACTCTCCTACGTCCACGGCGCGACCGATGTCCCGCTCCTCGGCGAGACGATCGGCCGGCACTTCGACCGCATCGCGTTGGCGCACCCCGACAGCGAAGCGCTGGTCTCGCGGCACCAGGGCGTTCGGTTCACCTACGGCGAGCTGCATGCGGAGGTCCAAAGGGTCGCCCGCGGGCTGATGGCTCTGGGCGTCGACAAGGGCGACCGCGTGGGGATCTGGTCGTCGAACAACGCCGAGTGGCTGGTGACCCAGTACGCAACGGCGACGATCGGGGCGATCCTCGTCAACATCAACCCCGCGTACCGGACGTACGAACTGGAGTACGCGCTCGAGCAGTCGGGGGTATCGATGCTGATCGCGGCCCGCGCGTTCCGGCAGACGGACTACGTGGCGATGCTGCACCAGTTGGTCGCGGAGCTCGACCATGCGAAACCAGGCGACATCTCGTCACAGACGCTGCCCGATCTGCGGACGCTGGTCCTGCTGGGCGATGGGGAGACCGAATCGCACGGCGCGTTCGGGTGGGAGGACGTCCTCGACCGGGCCGAGGACACGCCGGAGGACGGACTCCGTGAGCGGAAGGCCGGTCTGGAGTTCGACGACGCCATCAACATCCAGTACACGAGCGGAACGACCGGGTTCCCGAAGGGCGCCACCCTCAGCCACCACAACATCCTCAACAACGGGTTCTTCATCGGCGAACGGATGAAGCTGACGCCGGCGGACCGGATCTGCTTGCCCGTCCCCCTCTACCACTGCTTCGGCATGGTCCTCGGCAACCTGGCGGCCATGACGCACGCGTCGTGCATCATCCTGCCGGCGGACGCGTTCGAGCCGAAAACGTGCCTGGAGACGGTGGAGGCCGAGGGGTGCACGGCGCTGTACGGCGTGCCGACGATGTTCATCGCCGAGCTCGAGCACCCCGAGTTCGCCGAGTTCCGGCTGGACACCCTTCGCACCGGCATCATGGCCGGCTCCCCGTGCCCCGTGGAGGTCATGCGGAAGGTGATCGACCGCATGCACATGACCGAGGTGACCATCTGCTACGGCATGACGGAGACCTCCCCGGTGAGCTTCCAGTCGAACACCGACGACGACCTGGAGCTGCGGGTGTCGACCGTCGGGGCGATTCACCCGCACGTCGAGGTGAAGATGATCGACGCCGACGGCCACGTCGTCCCCCGCGGAGAGCCGGGCGAGCTGTGCACCCGTGGATATCCCGTGATGCTGGGCTACTGGAACAGCGAGGAGGAGACCCGGGAGGCGATCGACGCCGCGCGGTGGATGCACACCGGCGACCTCGCGGTGATGACCGATCAGGGGTACGCGAACATCGTCGGCCGGATCAAGGACATGATCATCCGGGGCGGGGAGAACGTGTATCCCAGGGAGATCGAGGAGTTCCTGTACGGCCACCCCAAGATCGCCGACGTCCAGGTGATCGGGGTGCCGGACGTGAAGTACGGCGAGGAGATCTGCGCCTGTGTCGAGTTGAAGGACGGCGAACAGGCGACCGAGGAGGAGATCCAGGAGTACTGCCGGGGCAGGATCGCCTCGTTCAAGATCCCCCGGTACGTGCGGTTCGTCGACGAGTTCCCCATGACCGTCACCGGGAAGGTCCAGAAGTTCAAGATGCGTGACACCTTGATCGACGAGCTGGGACTCCAGGAGGCGGCGTCCGTCAGTACGGCGTGATCGCAGGGGCCCGGGGGATCCCAGGGGTGGGCACAGTGCGGCATCTGGATGGCGTTACGATCCAAGGCTACGTGGGGCCGCTAGGTCTTCGCGCGAGTCGGGATCGGCTGGCTCTACGGGGATGCACGCGGGTGGTCGAGCCGCGCCCGCAGCCATGAGACTCGCATCTCCAGACGGCACATGGGTCACTCGCTCGCGTCGACGACCACGTACGGCCAGGTCGAGGTGGACCAGGCAGAACCTCCGGCACCTCGCGGCGTTCCTCCATCAGGGCCGCAACCCCGCGGCACGGGTCTACGAGAGCATCGGATCGGATTTCTTCCTCGCGCCCGCACCCGGCTGGCTGAACCTCGGGCTGTGGGAGGGGCCGGGATCGGAATCCGAGGCCGAACGTGCCTGCCGGCGGCTGGTGCGGACGGTCGCGACGGCGCTCCCCACCGAAGGCGTGATCCTCGACGTCGGCAACGGGCTCGGCGCGCAGGACCCCCTGATCGCGGACGTCGCCCGACCGCGAACCCTCGTCGCGGTGAACATCACCGAATGGCAGTTGCGGGCCGGGCGCTCCAACCTGAGGGCCGCCGGCGCGCTGCCGGTGGCGGCCGACGCGACGCGCCTGCCCCTTGCCGACGACTCGGTGGACGGGGTGATCAGCGTCGAGGCGGCCTTCCACTTCTCCTCCCGCCTCTCCTTCTTCCGCGAATGCGTTCGGGTGCTGCGGCCGGGAGGCGTGCTCACCACGTCGGACGTCTCGACCGAGCGGATGCCACGCGGACCGGGGGAACTCCTCGCGGGCTTCACCCAGCTCAGGGTGTTCGGTCTGCGCCGAGACGCCGCCATGCCCGCCGACCAGATCGCCGATGCCGCACGGAGCGCCGGACTGGTGGACGTCGAAATCGAACGGTGCGGCGACCGGGTCATCGGGCCGGCGCTCGAGCTCACCCGGGAACGCCTTCGGGCGCGTGAGCGGGCCCCGATCGGACAGCGGCAGGCGGGCCGCGTGCTGCTCGGCCAGGTCGAGCTGATGTGGCGGCGGGGGATCATCGACTACGTGCTGTTCCGCGCCCGGAAGCCCTAGGTCGACACGCGGCAGACGGCGCCGCTCCACCGTTCCCTAGAAGGCGCCGGAACGCTTGAGGTCGGGCGGCCGTCCGTCGGGATCCACCGCGAGCCGATAGAGCGGGTGGGCCCACCATGAGGCCCACCAGGGAACCGGCGCCGGGCGGTGGCGACGCGCTCGACCTCCGGGGCGGGGACCCCTCTGCCCGTGCCGGTGCCAAGCGTCGAGGGCGTCGGCGCTTCGACGCCATGCCTCGAAGCCATCGCGTGGATCCAGCAGCTCCGCCTCCGCCACCTCGACTCCCAGATGTTCGCGCCACAGCGCAAGGCGCAGGTCCCGCGCCAGCCGTCTGGCCCCGTCGCCGAGCCCGCCGGGGTCGAGAGGCTCACGCTCGTCGCGCTCGGAGTCGAGCACGGAGCACGCCATCTCCGAGTCGTGGGTCCAGGAGCGGAGATTCAGGTTGTCGGATCCGACGGCCAGCCAGACGTCGTCGATCACGCACAGCTTCCCGTGGACGTAGATCGGACGACCGGCCTCGTTCTCCAGGTCGTAGACGGCGACCCGATCGCCACCGGCTGCACCGAGGATCGCCAGGGCGTCGCGCTGCCCGATGCGGTTGAGCGGCCCCGAGATCGTGCCGTCGCGATCGGGGTAGCGGGGGACCACGGCGATCAGCCGAAGGTCCGTGCCACGACGAAGGGCGTCCGCGAACACCCGGGCGACGTCCGCGGACCACAGGTACTGGTCCTCCACGTAGATCAGCGAACGGGCGCGCTCGAGGGCCTTCGCGTAGGTGCGCGCCACGCTCCGCTCGCCGCGGGGCGCGAACGGGAACGGGGGGCGCTTGGCCGGGTACGTCCGGAGCACCTGCACCGCCATTGTCCCGGCGGGCGGCGGGTCGGGGCGCGCCGGCGGGAGGGGACTCGGCGCCCTCGGCCGGCGCACGGCGCTTCGGATCCGGGCGCGTCGTGTGCTCTTGCGGTCGAGCGGCGTCGGGTCCACCCAGCGTT
>DATLUW010000464.1:0-8447 GCA_035577825.1 Actinomycetota bacterium
CCGGGAACCTCGACTCGAGGTCCGGGGCCGAGGTCCTGAGGTTCCTGCGGCAGGCCGTCGACGAGTTCGGGCAGACGATCGTCATGGTCACCCACGACGCCCAGGCGGCCAGCCGGGCCGACCGGGTGGTGTTCCTGTCGGACGGGCGGATCGTGGACGAGATGGCCCACCCGACGGCCGGGCGGATCCTCGAGCACATGAAGGGGCTGGGTGACTGAGATGCTCCGGGTCATCTTCTCCGGGTTGCGCGCCCACCGGGCCCGTCTCGCCCGGACGGGGATCGCGGTGGTGCTGGGCGTGGCGTTCGTGGCGGGGACGTACGTGTTCACGGACACGCTGCAGCGGATGTTCGACGGGATCGTCGACCAGTCGACGCAGGGGGTGGACGTGTACGTCCGCTCGAGCGCCGACTTCGTGAACCTCGGCATGTCGAACGACCGGCAGCCGGTCAACGAGACCGTGGTCGACCGGGTGCGCGGCATCGACGGCGTCGCGATGGCCGACGGGTACGTCCAGGGCATGGCGTCGCTCCTCGACAGGAACGGGAACCTGATCCAGACGGGCGGCGGGCCGATGCTCGGGATGTCGTGGCGTCCATCGCGGATGTCCGCGGTCACGCTCGAACGCGGCCACGTCCCTCGGGGGCCGACGGAGGTCGCGCTCGACAGCTCGACGTCGTCGCGGTTCGGGTTCGACGTGGGCGACTCCATCCGGATCGTCACGGGGGGGCCGGTGCAGACGTTCCGCGTGGTCGGGATCGCGCGGTTCGGCCGCAACCAGAACCTCGGCGGTGCGACCATGGCGCTGTTCGACCTGCGGACGGCCCAGGAGCTGTACCACCGGACCGGCGAGGTCGACGGCATCGAGGCCGTGGCCTCACTGGGCGTCACGCCGGCCCAGCTCGCCGCCCGCATCCGGCCGGTCCTGCCGCCGGGCGTCGAAGCGGTGACCTCGGCGACCGTGGCGAACGAGGGCCGGGACGTGTTCGGGTACTACCTCGGGTTCTTCGGGACGGCGCTGCTGGTGTTCGCGCTGATCGCGCTGTTCGTCGGGGCGTTCCTGATCTTTAACACGTTCACGATCATCGTGGCGCAGCAGACCCGCGAGTACGGGCTGCTGCGGTCGCTCGGTGCGTCGCCGCGGCAGGTGACCGCGTCGGTGATCGCGGAGGCCGGGCTGGTCGGCGTGGTCGCGTCGGCGGTCGGTGTCGGCGTGGGGCTGCTGGTCGCGCGGGGGCTGCAGGCGCTGCTGCTGGCGTTCGGCATGAACCTCCCGGCGAACGGGCTGGTGTTCAAGCCGCGGACGGCGATCGTGGCGATGGCGCTCGGCATCGTGATCACGATGGTGGCCGCGCTGCTGCCGGCGCGGAAGGCCGCGCGCATCCCGCCGATCGCGGCGCTGCGCCAGGTGGCCGCGCATTCCCGGTCGATCCGGGCGCGGGGAATCATCGGCGGGATCGTCTTCGCCGTTGGCGCGCTGCTGATCGGGCTCGGGCTGTTCGCCGGCATGGGGAACGGACTGGCGTGGGTCGGCGGCGGCGCGCTGCTGGTGTTCGCCGGGTACGGCATCGCGAGCGCCACGATCGCGAGGCCGCTCGCCGGGCTGTTGTCACGGCCCCTCCCGCGGCTGTTCGGCGCGCCTGGGCAGCTCGCCCGGGAGAACTCCGTCCGGAACCCCCGCCGGAGCGCGACCACGGCGGCCGCGCTGATGATCGGCGTGGGGCTGATCACGTTCGTGTCGGTGTTCTCGGCGTCGATCAAGGCGTCGGCGAGCAGGGGGCTCGACGATACGCTGCGGGCCGACTACGTGGTCACCGGCGCGTCGGGGTTCGGGGGCGTGACGCCGTTCAGCCCCCTCGTGGCCGGGCGGCTGGCGCCACAGCCGGAGTTCGCCGAGGTGTCGCCGCTGCGGGTTGGGGAGTGGCGTCTCGGCGACTCGCCGCGCTTCCTCGCCGCGGTCGACCCGGAGACGATCTCCGCCGTGGTGAACCTGGGGATGCGGACCGGGTCGGTCGACGGGCTGTCGGACGGCGGCGTGCTGGTCCGCGACGTGACGGCCGAGCAGCTGGGCGTCGGCGTGGGCGACACGGTGGCGATGCGCTTCGCCCGAACGGGAACGCAACGCGTGCCGGTGGTGGGGACGTTCCACAACGGGGACGCGCCGCCGGCGCTGCAGTCCGACTACCTGATTTCGATCCGGTCGTTCGAGCAGTGGTTCAGCACGGACCAGCAGCAGGACTCGAGCGTCTTCGTCGTGGGCGCGCGGGGGTACACGCCCGCGCAGGTGCAGGCGGAGCTCGACGGGGTCGTGCGGGAGTTCCCGACGGCGCGGGTGATGGACCAGGCGCAGCTGAAGGCCGAACAGGCCCGGCAGATCGACCAGCTGATGGGGCTGATGACCGCGCTGCTCGCGCTGGCGGTCGTGATCGGGCTCGTCGGCATCGCGAACACGCTCAGCCTGTCGATCCTCGAACGGACGCGGGAGCTGGGACTGCTCCGGGCGGTCGGGATGACCCGGCGCCAGACGCGCTCGATGATCCGGTGCGAGGCCGCCGTGATCGCGGTGCTGGGGGCGGTGCTGGGGATCGCGATCGGGGTGGCGTTCGGCTGGGCGGTGGTGACGGCCATGCGGGATTCGGGCATCACGGTGTTCGCGGTGCCGATCGTCCGCCTCCTGCTGTTCGCCGCCGTGGCCGGGCTGGCCGGCGTGGTGGCCGCGATGCCGCCGGCGCGCCGCGCGGCGAAGCTCGACGTGCTGAAGGCGGTGGCTACCGAGTAGTCCGGGATCAGCCGAGCGCCGGCTCGGCGTCGGGGACCACGAGGCCCTCGGGCGCCGGCTCGAAGCGGAGACCGAACACCTCGGCGAAACGCCGGGTGACGATCGGGGCCATCTCCGCGACCGTCACCTCGCGCCCGGCGAGCTCGGACAGCGTGGCCACGCCGCGGTCGACGAGGCCGCACGGCACGATCGCGTCGAACCAGGCCAGGTCGGTCGTGCAGTTCAGCGCGAACCCGTGGAGCGTCACGCGCGCGTGCGTGAGCTTCACGCCGATCGCGCAGACCTTGCGGTCGGCGCTCCAGACGCCGGTCGCCTCGGGGTCGCGGTGGAGCTCGACGCCGACGTCGGCCGCCGCGCGGATGACCGCCTCCTCGATCCGGCGGAGGTGCGCGATCACGTCGGGCTTGACGCCCAGGTCCAGCACCGGGTACCCGACCAGCTGGCCGGGGCCGTGGAACGTGACGCTCCCGCCGCGGTCGACGTGCTCGAACGCCGCGCCCTCGGTGGCGAAGCGGTCCTTCGACCACCGGACGTGGTCGGGTGACGAGCGGCGTCCGGCCGTGAACACCGGGGGGTGTTCGAGCAGGATCAGCGAGTCGGGGACGGAGCCGGCCGCGCGGCGTTCCGCCAGGTCGTGCATGAACGCGTTCGCGCCGGCATAGGGGATCGGCCCCTCCGGGCGGATCAGCCACGCGGCGCGCTCGTCCATGCCTACTGGTTCGGGAGGTAGTGCGCGAGCTCGGGCGTGAAGTCCCACGTCTCGAGGTTCTGCTTGAGCCGCCCGAGGAACTGCGCCGCCGTCGCGCCGTCGATCACGCGGTGGTCCCACGACATCGAGAGGTACACCATGTGCCGGATCGCGATCGCGTCGTCGACGACGACCGGCCGCTTCTCCACCGCGTCGAACGCCAGGATGGCCGTGTTCGGCGAGTTGATGATCGGGACGCTGATGATCGAGCCGAACGGCCCGGGGTTCGTGATCGTGAACGTCGAGCCGTGCACCTCGTCCGGCTTGAGCTTCCTGGTGCGCGCGCGGGCCGCGACGTCGTTGATCGCGCGGGAGAGTCCGACGACGTTCATGCCGTCGGCGTCCTTCACCACCGGCACGATCAGGCCCTCCTCGTACGCGACCGCGATGCCGAGGTTCACGTAGCGCTTGAACACGAGGTCCTCGCCGCGGAGCTCCGCGTTGACGTCCGGGTAGGCGAGCAGCGCGTCGCACACGGCGCGCGAGACGAACGGCAGGAACGTGAGCGAGATGCCCTCGGCTGCCTTGAACGCGTCCTTCGCGCGGTTCCGGAGCTGGGCGACGTTCTCCATGTTGACCTCGACGAGGTTCCACGCGCGCGCTGTGGCCTGGAGCGACCCGACCATGTGCTTTGCGATGGCCTTGCGGATGTGCGACATCGGGCGAACCTCTTCGCGGGCGCCCGGCTCGGCCGACGCGGCGATCGGGGCCGGTGCGGCGGCGGGCGCCGCGACCGCTTCGGGCTGCACCGCCGGCGCCGCGACCGCGGCCGCCGCCGGCTCGCCCGCGGCCGGTGCCGCAGCCCCCCCGGAGTCGATGTACGACTGGATGTCGCGCTTGGTGATCCGCCCCCCGGTCCCGGTTCCCCGCACCTGGGTCAGGTCGATCGAGTGCTCCTCGGCCAGCCGGCGCACGAGCGGCGAGAGGATGTGGCTGCGCTCGCCGCCCCCGCCGATCGGCCCGCCCGGCGCGGTGGCGACCGCCACCGGCTCGGGCTCGGGCTCGGGCCGCGACGCGGGCGCCTCGACGCCGAGCCGTCCCTGCTCGGGCGCGGCCTGTCCGTCCCCCGAAGCCGAGGCCGCCGCCGACTCGGCCGCCGCCGACTCGGCCGCCGCCGGCATCTCCTGCTCGCCGGCCGGCTGCTCCTCGGCGGGCGCGGGCTCGGTCTCCGCCTCGGCCGGGGCGGCCTCCGCCGCGTCGGCGGACACCTCGGCCGTCTGCTGACCGGCCGAGCCGTCGTCGATCTCGGCGAGGTTCGTGCCCACCGACACCGTCTCGCCCTCGGGCACGAGGATCCTCGAGACGGTGCCCGCGACCGGCGACGGCACCTCCGTGTCCACCTTGTCGGTGGAGATCTCGAACAGCGGCTCGTCGCGCTCGATCGTGTCGCCCTCCGACTTCAGCCACTTCAGGATCGTGCCCTCGACGACGGTCTCGCCGAGCTGCGGCATGGTCACGGTGGTCGGCATTGTTCGGCAGCCTCCTTCAGCGCTGGCGATGGTCCACGATCGGGCGGTTCACCACTTCGACAGGCGGTCGACGGCCGCGACGATGTCGTCGACCTGGGGCAGGAACGCGTCCTCGAGCGGCGGCGAGAACGGCACCGCGTGGTTCGGAGGCGCGAGCCGCATCACCGGCGCGTCGAGGTGCTCGAACGCCTCCTCGGCGATCACCGCGGACACCTCGCTGCCGATCCCCAGGAACTTCAGGGACTCGTACAGCACCAGGGCGTGCGAGGTCTTCGCCACCGACTCGACGATCGCCTCGGTATCGAGCGGGTACACGGTCCGCAGGTCGACGACCTCCGCGGAGATGCCCTGCTCGGCGAGGTCCTCTGCCGCCTCCAGTGCTTTGTGGACCATCGCGCCGTACGTGATGATCGAGACGTCGTCGCCCGCCCGCTTCACCTCGGCCTTGCCGATCGGCAGCACGAAGTCCGGGTCCTCAGGGACCTGTTCCTTGATCCGGCGGTAGATCCACTTGTGCTCGAGGAACACCACCGGGTTGTCGTCGCGGATGGCCGCCTTCAGCAGCCCCTTCGCGTCCGTCGGAAACGCCGGGCAGATCACCTTCATGCCGCCGACGTGCGCGAACAGCGGCTCCGGGTTCTGCGAGTGGAACGCCGACGCCCGCACGCCGCCGCCCGACGGCCCGCGGAGCACCATCGGCAGCGGTACCCCGCTTCGATAGGTGTACTTGGCCGCGGTCGCGACGATCTCGTCGAACCCGCACGTCATGAAGTCGGCGTACTGGAACTCGGCGACCGGGCGGAACCCCTCCATCGCCGCGCCGACCGACATGCCGACGATGGTCTCCTCCATGATCGGGGTGTCCCAGACACGTTGGGGCCCGAACCGTTCGATGAAGCCCTCGGTCACCTTGAACGCGCCGCCGTAGACCCCGATGTCCTCGCCGAGCAGGAACACCCGCTCGTCGCGCTCCATCTCCTCCCACAGCGCCTCCGCCACGGCGATCAGGTAGGTGGCCTCGCCCTTGTCGGTTCGCCTGCCGCGGGGCTCGGCGCCGTGGCCGGCCGCGCCGCCCTCGGACTCGTCCTTCTCGGCCTGCTTGGAGGGGGCATCCTCCTGCCGCGCGCGGTCGGGCTGGCCCTCCGCGGCGGCCGCCTGCTCGGCCGCCGTCCGCGGCGAGGCCTGCGGGGTGTCGGCCCCCACCCGGGACCGCTCGTCGTCGGCCTGGTCGGTCGAGGCGCCGGTCGCGCGTACGTCCCCGTCGCCGGACATCAGGCCGTCTCCCCGGTCCGGGCGGGTTCGCGTTCCCAGTAGCCGTCCTCGGCGAACACCCCGAGGTCGACGTCGCCCGCGTCCGGGAGCGGCGACTGCTGCGCGTACTCGAACCCCTCGTCGAACTCCTTCTCGACGCGTTCGCGGATCGAGGTCACGCCGTCCTCGTCGATCACGCCGGCCTCCAGGAGCTGCGAGGCGAACTTCTTCACGGGGTCGCGGTTCGTCATGTACTCCTCGAGCAGCTCCTTGGGCATGTACTTCGCCGGGTCGTGACCGGCGTGGCCCTTCCACCGCAGCGAGACCGACTCGATCAGCGTCGGCCCTTCGCCCCGGCGGGCCCGTTCGGCGGCCTCCCGCACTGTCGTGTACACGCGCAGGACGTCGGTCCCGTCGATGCGGTACCCGGGCATGCCGTACGCCGGACCGCGCTCTGCGATCGTCGGCACGGCGAACTCCGACCGGTTCGGCGTCGAGTACGCGAACTGGTTGTTGTTCACCACCCAGATCACCGGCAGGCGCTTGATGCCGGAGACATTGAGGCACTCGTGCCACCGGCCGTTCGACGTGGCGCCGTCGCCGCAGATGGCGAGCGCCACCCGGTCCTCGCCGCGCATCTGGTACGCGAGCGCGGCGCCGGCCGCGACCGGGTACGCGTTCGGCAGGTTCGACAGCACGGTGAACGTCTTCGAGCCGTTCCAGTCGCCGATGTGGCTGTTGCCGTCGCGGCCGCGGGTGTAGCCGTCGATGCGCCCCCAGAACTGCGCCATCACGCGCTTGAGGTCGAGGCCCTTCGCGAGCTGCGCGGACAGGTCCCGGTGCGTCGGGAACAGCGAGTCCTCCGGGCGCAGCGCGAACGCCGCCCCGACGTGGGTGCCCTCTTGTCCCCGGCCGGAGTAGATCGCGCCGGGCAGGCGGCCCTGGCGGTACAGCGTCTCCATCCGCTCGTCGAAGTAGCGGCACAGCACGAGCAGGTGCAGCAACTCCTGGAGGCGCTCGTCGTCCAGGCCGGACGCGTCGATGGCCTCGCGCCCGGTGGGTGCGCGCTGCGTGGTCTGGGTTCCGGTTTCGATGTCGGTCGACACGATGGTGTTCGACTCCTCGTTCGGTCTCGTTCGTTACGGGGTGTGCAGGGACTTGCCGGCGAGCGCGAGGTGCGCCTCGCCCATGGCCTCGGACAGCGATGGGTGCGGGTGGATGAGGGCGGCCACCTCGGACGGCAGCGCCTCCCAGTTCACGATCAGCATGCCCTCGGCAATGAGGTCGGTGACGTGCGGGCCGATCAGGTGGACGCCGAGCACCGGCCCGCCGCCGGCCTGCGCCACCAGCTTCACCATGCCGCCCTCGTCGAGCATGTTCGCCTTGCCGATGGCGCGCATGTTCAGCTTCTCGATGTCGAGCTCGTAGCCGCGCTCCTTTGCCTGCGCCTCGGTGAGGCCGACGCTCGCGACCTCGGGCGAGCAGTACGTCACGCGGCACACGCCCGTGTAGTCGATCTCCGGCGGGTCCTGCCCGGCGATGCGTTCGGCCACGGAGATGCCCTCGGCGAACGACACGTGGGCCAGCTGGTACGGCGTCGCCGCCAGGTCGCCCACCGCCCAGACGTGCGGCACGGTCGTCTGTAGCTTGCCATCGACCTTCACGTAGCCGCGGTCGAGCTCAATCCCGGCTTCCTCGTAGCCCGCGCCGTCGGAGACCGGCCCGCGCCCCACGGCGACCAGGCAGATGTCGGCCGTGACCATCTCGACCTTGCCGTTCGCCTCGTACGTGACCTGGACCGACTGCTCGGTCTCCTGGACGTCCTGGACCTTCGCGCCGGCGAACGCCTTGATGCCGCGGCGACGGTAGGCCCGTTCGACCTCCTTGGAGATCTCCTCGTCCTCGAGCGGGGCGAGCCGGGGGAGCGCCTCGATCAGCGTGACCTCCGCGCCCATCGACCGGTAGAACGAGGCGAACTCCAGCCCGACCGCGCCGGCGCCGATCACGACGGCGCTCGCCGGGACGTACCCGAGCGTGAGCGCCTGGTCGCTCGTGATGACACGCTCGCCGATCTCCATCCCGGGCAGCAGGCGCGCGAACGAGCCGGTCGCGAGCACGACGTCGTTCGCCTCGACGATCCGGCCGTCGAGCGCGATGAAGAGAATGATGTCGCGGGCGCGCTCGGCCAGGAGGCGATAGCG
>DATLUW010000465.1:0-2927 GCA_035577825.1 Actinomycetota bacterium
CGTCAGGCCCGTCGGCGACGCGCCGGCCCCGCCCGACTGGCACGGCGCGAACGGCGCCGCGTCCACCGAGCACTGGAACGTCGACCCCGGGATGTTCGACGAGAACGTGAACGTCGCCGAGGACAGGTTCGTCCAGCCGCCCGCGGGCGGCCCGGAGTCGATCGTGGTCTCCGGCGTGCTCGGGGTCACCGTCCAGGACCAGGTGTCCGGCGTGGTGTCCTGGTTCCCAGCGGCGTCGGTCGCGCGGACGGCGAACGTGTGCCCCGTCGGCCCGAGCCCGGAGTACGACTTCGGGCTGGAGCAGGTCGCGAAGGCGGCGCCGTCGAGTGAGCACTGGAACGTCGACCCGCCCTCGGTCGAGGTGAACGTGAACTGCGCGGTGGTCGACGTCGTCGAGGCCGGCGGTCCCCCGGTGATCGACGTGTCGGGCGGCGTCCGGTCGACCGTCCACTGCCAGGTGGCCGCGCCCGAGACGTTCCCCGCGCCGTCGGCCGCCTGGACCGCGAACGTGTGCTGGCCGGCCGCGAGCGACGAGTAGCCCTGCGGCGACGTGCACGACGCCGCCGGCGCGCCGTCCAGCGAGCACAGGAACGTGACGCCCGACTCCGTGTCGCTGAACGCGAGGCTCGCGCTGTCGGCCTGCGTCGATGCGGGCGGCTTCGAGGTGATCGACGGGACCGGCGGCGGCGTGGTGTCGACCGTCCAGGTCCCGACCGCCGGCGTGGCGTCGATGTTCCCGGCCGCGTCGACGGCCTTCACCTGCATCGTGTGCGTTCCGGAGAGCGGCCCCGGGATGTCGTACGAGTTCGGGCACGGCGCAAACGACGAGCCGTCGAGCTTGCACTTGAACGTCGTGTGCTGTTCGTTCGAGCCGAACGTGAACTCGAACGGGCCGGTCGAGGCCGTCGTGCCCGAGGGGCCGGAGAGGATCGTCGTGTCGGGCGGGGTCGTGTCGACCGTCCACGTCCGCTGGATGGGCGGGCCGGGCGTCCCGGCGGCGGTTCCCCGGACCGTGAACGTGTGGGAGCCGTCGGCGAGGCCCGTGTACTGGAGGTTCGACGCGCAGGAGGTTATCGGCGCGCCGTCCAGCGAGCACTGGTACGTCGTGTTCTGCATGTCCGACGACCACTTGAACGTCGCGGACGTCGAGGTCGTGGACGAGCCCTCGGCGGGCCCGGAGGTAATCGTCACCGTCGGTCCGGAGCTGCTGACGCTCCACGAGAACTGGGCGGGCGACGACGGGTTGCCGGCCGGGTCGGTGGCCACGATCGAGAACGCATGCGAGCCGTTCCCGAGGCTCGGGTAGGTCGCCGGGCTCGTGCACGACGCCGGGGTGCCGTCCAGCGTGCACGTGAACGTGGCGGTCGAGTCGGACTCGGTCCAGGCGAACGTCGCCGACGGGCCGCCCGGGTCGGTCGGGTGCTGGGTGAGGACCGGCGCCGGCGGAGGGGTGGTGTCGACCGTGAACGACCGCGAGGCCGGGGAGGGGTCGATGTTCCCGGCGGGGTCGGTCGCCTTGACGGTGAGCGAGTAGCTCCCGTCGCCCGCCGCGGGGTACTGGTACGGCGACGTGCACGCTGCGAAGTTCCCTCCCGAGGGCCGGCACTGGAACGTGGACCCCGGCTCGGTCGACGTGAACGTGAAGGAGTACGGGCCCGGCTGGTTGGTAGCGCCGCTCGGCCCCGACTTGATCGAGGTGTCCGGCGCGGTGACGTCCACCGTCCACGTCCGGGTGTCGGGGGTCGGGTCCTCGTTGTTCGCCGCGTCCACGGCCTTCACCGCGAACGTGTGCGGCGCCTCGGACAGGCCCGGGTACGACGCCGGCGAGGTGCATGCGGCGAACGGCGCCCCGTCGAGCGAGCACCGGAACGTCACGACCTGTTCGTTCGACGCGAACGAGAACTGCGCGGCGGTCGACGCCGTCGGCCCGCTGGGTCCGGCGGTGATCGTCGTGTCCGGCGCGCTGTTGTCGATCGTCCACGACCGGACGACCGAGGCGCTGGTGCCGGTGACGCCGTCGGGGACGTCCTCGCCCTCGGCCACCACGGCGAACGTGTGCGGGCCGGCCGCGAGCGGGCCGGGAAGGCTCACCGGGGATGCGCAGGGCGAGCGCACGGCGCCGTCCAAGGAGCACCAGTACCGGGACGCGCCGACCGCCGAGAACGCGAACGATGCCGACGTGTCGGCCGTGGACGGCGGCGGGCCCGAGCTGAACGACGGCGCCGGCGCCTGCGTCTGCCCGAGCTGGGCCAATCGCGCGGCGAGCATCGCCTGCACGCTCCCCGGGGCCGGGCTGGCCACCGCGACGTTGTTCGTCTCGTACCTGTCATTCGTCTCGTTGTAGAGCTCGCGCTCTGCGGTGGGACAGGGGTTCGTCTTGTCGTTGAGCCCGCAGAGCTCCACGTACTTCCACGCGCCGAGCGGGTCGGACGGCATCGTCCGGATCAGCTTCAGCGTCGGGGTCTTCACGCAGCCGGCGCACGCGATCAGCCCCCCGTAGTCCTCCCCGAGCCACGCGGTCCGCCAGTCGGGCGAGTCGTTCGCGGCGCTCGCGTCGAGGAGCGGCAGCAGGGAGCGTCCGTCCATCGCGGGCGCGTCGGTCAGTCCGGCCGCGTCGGAGGCGGTGGGGGCGATGTCGATGTTCAGCACGGCGTGCGAGGTGTCGACGCGGCCGCCGATCCCGCCCGGGTCGGTCAGCGGGTCGTACCGCACGACCATCAGGACCCGATGGCACTCCTCGAACTCGCAGTTCTTCTTGTCGAAGTAGCGGTGTTCGCCCCACGACAGGCCGTTGTCCGACGTGAACACGAACAGCGTGTTCGAGGCCTCGGTGCCGAGCGCCTGGACGACCGCGTGGACCTGGCGGTCGACCTCGAGCAGCGCCTCCGTCTCGTTGCGCTGCTCGGTATCGCGCTTGCCGAGGAACT
>DATLUW010000466.1:0-3443 GCA_035577825.1 Actinomycetota bacterium
AAGGCGCTCAAGTACATCGACAAGGCCAGCCGCGCGAACCAGGTCGCGTGGTGGGACCAGTACGAGCGCGGGCAGAAGATCGCCGACCCCATCGTCGAAGCCGCGAGCCGCGCGCTGCACGCCGAGACAGACCGACGCACGACCCGACTGATTCAGCTCGACCAGCTGGCCGCGGAACGGGCGATTCTCAACTACCTCGGCCGGTACTGGAGCGGCGACAGCGCGACCCGCGCGTCGTTCTTCCGCACGATCATGGGCCGGCGGCCGTACGAGGGCCCGAAATCGTTCCTCAAGGAACGGTCGATCGAGTTTTTCATCGAGGGGCTGAAACGGGGGCTCATCCCGGCCACGTACAACCTCCTCGAGTCGCAGCTCTGGAAGATCGAGGAGATGGACCGGCTCATCTCCCGCATCAACATCCGCAACGCGGAGAAGAAGTTCGGCCGCGCCAAGGTCGTGATGATCGGCAAACAGCCGCCGGTCGACGGCGAGGGCAACCCGTGGCAAGCGATCGACCGCGCCGGCAACGACCCGGCCTTTACCGTGTGGATGCGCGGCACAATTCCCCACTGGGAAGCCGTCGACACGATGATTTTCGGCAAGCTCGAGGAGCTCGCGCGCGCTCTCGGCGTGAAGCACACCCGCGGCGTGCATATCGGGATGCCGCGGTCGGTCAGCGGGTTCGCCCTGCCCAGCGGCCGGAGCATTACGACCCGGTTCGGCGGCGCCGAGGGCACCATCGCGCACGAGCTGGGGCACGCGATCGACTTTCAGTACCGGTTGAAGGACAAGATCCTCGCCGCGATCGGTAGCGCGCCGAAGCGCGTCGTCCAGACGGGCAAGAAGGCGGGGAAGCAGGTCCCCGACTACTCCGTCAAGGGCGGTGACACCCAGGAGATGCGCGACCGGCGCAAGGCGCTCAACGAGGAGCTGCGCCAGCTCGCGAACCTCCGCCGCGAGACGATGGCGAAGGGCGTCCCGGAGACGAAGGACCTCGGCCCGAACGACCGGGCGTACCTCCACAACTGGCCCGAGAAGATGGCCAACATGGTGGAGGCGTACGTGTTCGCGCGCGACCGGTTCAAGAAGGTCGCCCCGGGGATTTTCTCGATTTTCGACGGCATCGTGAAGCAGCATCCCGAGCTCCGTCCGCTCGAGAACATCCAGCCGTCACTCTCGCGCGAAATGCACATCGAGGGCGAGGAGCTGCCGGGCCCCATGAAGGTCGGCCAGTGGTACGCGCCGCGGGCATCGATCCCGGTCTACCACAACATGATGTCGAAGGGCCTCCGCGGGAAAAGCTGGTACGACGCGCTCACCGCGCCTGGCTTCGCCGCCGCCCAGTCGATGCTCGTCTGGCCCGGGTTCCACGGCACGAACATCAGCATCCAGGGCCTTTTCTCCGAGCTCGCGATGGCGATGGAGGAGTTCTCGCCCGAGGGCTCACCGCTCGCCGCGCTCAAGGCGGTCGGCCGCGGCGTCTCCGCGCCGGCGTCGGGCGCCATCCTCGGCCGTCGGATCCTCGCCCAGTACCACAAGGCCGCCGGCACCGCCGGGCCGCACCCGGCGCTCGAGCCGATCGTGCAGGGCATGGTCGAGGGCGGGTTCCGCGGTCAGCAGTCGTCGGAGTTCTGGTCGGGCGACCGGACGAAGAAGCTCCAGAAGGCGTGGGCCGACGCGATTCACGGCGACACGAAGCTCCAGAAGGCGTGGGGCGCGAGCCGGCTGCCGGCCGATTTCGTGTACTCCGTGCTCGAGCGCGCGTCCAAGCCGCTCCTCGGCCAGTTCGTGCCGATGATGAAGGCCGCGGCGACGGCGATGGCGGTCGGCAAACGCATGTCGGAGCTGCCGCCGGACCTCATCAACACGAACCCGGAGCGGTTCCGTCAGGAGATGTGGGACATCGTGAAGGAGATGGACTTCCGCTTCGGGTTGGTGAACTACGAGAACTATTTCATCAACAACCTGGCGAAGGACCTCGCCCAAGCCGTGTTCTTCGCCCCGGGCTGGGCGTTCGGCAACCTGGCCACCATGTACCGCGGCGGCCGCGACATCGCGAACGTGCCGGGCAATTTCTGGAAGTACAGCCGGGGCAAGCTGCCGAAGGACAAGGCGATTCTCGGCCGCACCGGCAAGTACATGACGGCGTCGGTCCTCGCCCACATGCTCATCACGGGCGTCATCAGCTACCTCCTCAGCGGCCAGCAGCCGGGGAGCGGCGAGGACGGCTGGAAGGACTTCTTCTTCTTCCGCGACGGCACCGAGGACGCCGACGGCAACGCGAACCGGTACTCGCTGCCCGGCTACGTCGCGCACGACTGGCACGACTGGCTGCCACCGGTGCCCGATTGGGCGCACCAGTACCTCCACATTCCCCGCGGGATGGGCGGCCACCCGATTCAGACGCTCACCAACAAGCTGACGGCGACCCTCGGCTTTGCGTACGGCTTGTTCGTCACGAACCGCGACTACTACGGGAACCTCATGCGGGACCCGGACGCGACGTCGTTCGAGCAAGCGAAGCAGGTCGGCCAGCGGTTCCAGCGGTTCCTCCCCATCCCCGTGCAGAACTACATGGAGGCGGGGAAGCGCCGGCCGGAACAGACGTTCCGACAGAAGGCGCCGGAGATCGGGCGCCAGGCGTTCGGCATCAACCCGGCCAAGCGCGAGATGGTCCGCACCGACGCGCAGAACGAGCTCGCGGAGCTGCGCTCGAGGATGGGCCACACGGCCGAGACGCCCGAGCAGGTCGACGCGCAGAACGAGCGGAACGCGGCGCTTCGCAACATGCGCGCCGGCGAGGGTACGATTGACCAGGTAAACAAGGCCCTCCAGTCCGGTCAGATGACGCTCGGCCAGTACAAAGACCTCCTCCGCCGGGCCGGCATCATCCCGATGCAGGAGTCTTTCAAGGCGCTCACCATCGAGGACGCCACCAAGGTCCTCCGGGACGCGAACCCGCGCGAGCGGGGGCTATTCGATGAGCTGTACTTGCAGAAGCTCCAGAATGCCATCAACGCCGGTAAACCGATACCCGCCCAGCTGCCGTGACACACGCCACACTGTACGTCGTCGCCCAGCTCGGGGCGGCACCGGTCGTGCCCTGGGTTGTGTTCATCTGGATCGTCGGCGGCATCATCGCCAGCGCCGGCGCCTTTTACAGCACGAAGTACGCGATCAAGCACGAAGTCGACGACGTCCGCTCCGCCGTCGCCCGCGTTGACGGCAAGATGGACGTGGCCAAGGCGGACCTCGAGCGACAAATCGCGGACCGACAACACCGGAGGTCGCGCATGAACCGCCAGGTCCGCAAAGAGATCGCCGCGCTCCGCGAGGACGTGAAACGCCGGCATGAGGAAAACGTCGCGCGCGCCGACAAGAACGACCAGCGCGGAAAGTTCACCCTCAAGCTGGTCACCGAGATGGCCCGCCAGATGGGCGTT
>DATLUW010000467.1:0-2085 GCA_035577825.1 Actinomycetota bacterium
CGGATGGCGATCGACCTGGACGGGCCGCCGCTCGAGCCGGAGTGGCCGGCCGGTTTCGAGGTGTCGGCGTTCCGCCCGGGTGACGAGGAGGTCGTTCACGCCGTCCTGGAGGAGGCGTTCTTCGACCACTGGGGCCAAGAGGCCCACGACCTGGAGCACTGGCGCAAGCACACGGCCGGTGCGCCCTGGTGGGATCCGTCGCTCGTCTACGTCGTCCGCGAGGGCGACGAGGTGGTCGCGGCCGAGGTGAATGCGATCCGGTTCGGCGGCGGCTGGATCGGCACCCTCGGCGTGCGGGCGCCCTGGCGTGGTCGCGGTCTCGGGCGGGCGCTGCTGCTGACGGCGTTCGCCGAGTTTCACCGCCGGGGCGAGACACGGGTCGCGCTTGCGGTCGATGCCGGCAACGAGACCGGCGCGACGCATCTGTACGAGAGCGTCGGCATGTGGGTCGCCTGGCAGGCGGACGTGTGGGAGAAGCGCCTGTAGGTAGGGTCAGGGCATGTCGCGCCTGCGCGCGAAGTGTCCCGACTGCAGGACGCACACCGCGGTCGCGATCGGGTCCGAGTACGAGTGTCATTCGTGCGGCCGGGGGTTCGCCGCAGGGCTCGTACGCGTACCGAGGGCATGGGGTCGCAAGGACTGGGGGGACGGAGGCAAGGGCATGGTCGACGCCGCGACCGCCCTCGACCTGCCGTACCCCGAGGCGGCCGTCGTCGCCGAGGACACGCTCGCCGACCAGGTGCTCATGCTCGCGTCGGGGCTGCCGGAGCGCCCGCTGATCCTCGGCGGGTGCTGCTGCTCGCACATCGGTGCGGTCGAGGGGCTCGCCACGCGCCACGAGCGGCTCGCGATCGTCTGGGTCGACGCACATGGCGACCTGAACACGCCTGAGACCTCCGCGTCCGGGAACGAGTGGGGCATGCCCCTGCGGATGATCATCGACGGCGGCGCCGTCCGGCCCATCGACGTGGCGCTCGTCGGCGCGCGCGATCTCGACCCGCCGGAGGTCGAGTTCATCGAGGCCAGTGGTCTGCACACCGGTGAGGGCGCGGTCGCGGCCGCGGTCGACGGCGCCGACGCCGTCTACGTGGCCATCGACGGCGACGGCCTCGACGAGGCGGAGGTGGCGTCGTGGATGCCCTGCCCCGGGGGGATCTCCGTCGACGACGCCGTAGAGCAATTGCGTGCGGTCGCTGCGACCAGTGCGGTCGCCGGCGCCGGCTTGACGGGCTTTCTCGGGGATCCGGCGAACGTCGGGCCGGCCACACGCCTGTGCTCGGCCCTGGGCCTGTAACCGCCGGATCGGCGGGTCGGGTCTAAGATCACGGGCCTATGGCGGACACCCGCATCGACGTCTCGATCGAGCACAAGGCTGCGCCCGACGCTGCCCAGGAGACGCGCCGACACCCCAACACCTGCCCGTCGTGCGGTTCCCACTACCGTGACGACGAGCTCGAGAGCCATCTCGGGGTGTGTCCGCAATGCGGCTACCACTTCCCGATCGGCGCCCGCGAGCGGATCGACCAGCTCACCGACCACGACTCGTTCGTGGAGGAGGAGGCCGACCTGCGTTCCGCCGACCCGCTCGGGTTCTTCGACCTGAGGCCTTACACGGAGCGGCTCGCCGAGGCAGAGATGAAGACCGGGCAGGGCGACGCGATCGTCGTCGGCCGCGCCGAGATCGAGGGCGAGCCGTGCCAGCTGTCGGTGATGGACTTCGGATTCATGGGCGGCTCGATGGGGAGCGTCGTCGGCGAGAAGTTCGTCCGGGCCTGCGAGCAGGCGGTCGAGCGGAACGTGCCGCTTGTCTCGGTCACCGCATCGGGCGGTGCCCGGATGCAGGAGGGGATCCTGTCGCTGATGCAGCTGCCCAAGACGGTCTGCGCCGTCGAGGACCTCCACGACGCGCGCTGTGCGCTGATCAACGTCTTCACCCATCCCACCACGGCCGGCGTGCTCGCCAGCTTCGCGAGCCTCGGGGACGTGACGATCGCCGAGCCCGGAGCGCTCATCTCGTTCACCGGCCCGCGCGTCGTCCAGCAGACGACCAGGGAGAAGCTTCCCGAGGACTTCGGCCTCGCCGAG
>DATLUW010000468.1:0-2652 GCA_035577825.1 Actinomycetota bacterium
CCCCAGGCACACGATCTGGAACGTCCAGAACCGCTGCCAGAAGACGGCGAGCCGCGCGTCGTCCTCCGCCGGGAGTCCCGCCGCGAGCCGCTGCTTCCGCCGGTACCGCCCGATGCACTGCCCGACGCCGTGGATGCCGCCCCAGAACAGGAACAGCCACCCGGCGCCGTGCCACAGGCCGCCGAGCAGCATCGTGATCATGATGTTCCGGTAGGTCTTCGCCTCCGAGCCCCGCGAGCCACCGAGCGGGATGTACAGGTAGTCGCGCAGCCACCGCGAGAGCGTCATGTGCCACCGCCGCCAGAAGTCCTGCAGCGAGCGCGCGGTGTACGGCCGGTCGAAGTTCTGCGGGAACCGGAACCCCAGCAGCAGCGCGATCCCGATCGCGATGTCCGTGTACCCGCTGAAGTCGCAGAAGATCTGCACGGCGAACCCGTAAATCCCGAACAGGATCTCCAACGACGAGTGCTGGTTCGGCGCACGGAAGACTGGGTCGACGATGGCCGTCGCGACGAACGACGACAGCACGACCTTCTTGAACAGCCCGCCCATGATCAGGTACGCGGCGCGGCTCGCGTCGATGTTCCGGGGGTTGCGCTTGGCGCGGATCTGCGGGACGAGCTCCTCCGTCCGCACGATCGGCCCGGCCACGAGGTGGGGAAAGAACGACAGGTACACGAACGTGTCGATCCAGCTCGACGGCTGCGTCTCGCGCCGGTACACGTCGACGACGTAGCTGATCGCCATGAACGTGTAGAAGCTGATCCCGATCGGGAGCAGGACCGTGATGACCGGGAGCGGCGAGTGGACGCCGAGCTTGTTCAGCCCGTTGTACACGTTGAGCGAGAAGAACTGGTAGTACTTGAAATACCCCAGCAGGGCGAGCAGCCCGCCGACCCCCGCAATCATGGCCCACTTCCGCTGGCGGTCGTTCTTCGCGTGATGAACCCCGAGCGCCCCGAGCTGCGCAATCGTCGACGCGGCGGCCAGGAGCCACACGTACGAGATCGTCCACCACCCGTAGAAGAAGTAGCTGGCCGCGATCATGAAGACCTTCCAGCGCACCGGGTGGGGGTTCAGCAGCCAGTGCCCCAGGAAGACCGCGGCGAAGAAGATCGCGAAATCGGTCGTGGGGAAGAGCATCCGTGTTCAGTTGCTCCCGGCCATGGGATCGACGAAGTCTACTCGCGGGGGGCCCAACGAGGGGCTGCCGCCGCGGTGTTTTCCACCCTCGCGAGGCCCGGATGAGACGAATCCGTGTCGATTCGGCCGGGCTCGTTCCGTTCCGCGGAGTTCGGCGGATAGCCTGGGATTCAGTGTCAGGCACGCGGAACCCCGCGCCGAACGACTTGGGGAGGAAGCCGAATGAAGTCGATCTCCGTGGACCTCTTGGACGACCCGACCGACCGGACGGTGTTCTACCGGGCGAGCGACGCATCGCTCGGCGTCGCCGCCGACTCCGACCACGTGAAAACGATCCCTGACGGCGACTTTCACGCGGCGTCGGCGCTCGCCGCCCAAGCCGTCTCCCGCCTCGGCGAGCGGCTGGAGGCGGGGGAGTAGTCCGCCGAGCATCGACCTTCCCGGATGGCGAGGAACATCTACCGCCTCACACCGAACGGTCACCTGTGGACGCTGCAGGTCGGCGGCCGCGTCCTCGGCACGTGGCGCTCGCGCGACGGCGCCCTCCGCCGCTCGCAGGCGATCGCGGCCGGCGACCAGCCGAGCCTGCTCGTCGTGCACGCCGTCGACGGTTCGATCGAATACGAACACCCCTTCGGTCACGACCCCCACCCCTCGGGCGGATGACCCGATGCCGCGGCGGCTCAGCCGTCGACCGGATCGGCCGGCGCTCGTCGCAACCCCGCGCTCCAGCCCGCTGGCTTCGGGGGGAGCGTTCTGCCACGCTCAGCCGTCATGGGAGCGGCAAACGGGGGCGCTCAGCCGCCGACGGAGATCCGGGCCTTCCTGATCGCGGACATCCGCGGCTACACGGTCTTCACGAACGAGCGCGGCGACGATGCGGCAGGGCGGTTGGCGGCGCTGTTCGCTGCGGTGGTTCGCGAGGAGGTCGAGCCGTTCGACGGCGACCTGCTCGAGCTCCGGGGCGACGAGGCGCTCGTGGTGTTCACATCGCCGCGTCAGGCCATCCGCGCGGCAGTCCGCCTCCAGGACCGGTGCATCGACGAGACCCTGGCGGACCCATCGATGCCGCTCACGGTCGGCATCGGGCTGGACGCCGGCGAGGCGGTCGCTGTTGAGGGAGGGTACCGGGGCGGCGCCTTGAACCTGGCGGCCAGGTTGTGCTCGAAGGCCCGGGCGGGCGAGGTCCTGGCCAGCCAGGGCATCCTCCACCTCGCGCGGCGGGTCGAGGGCATCGCCTACCGCGACGCGGGGCAGCTCGAGCTGAAGGGCCTCGACGAGCCGGTCCGGGTGTCGCTGGTCGCGCCCGTCGGAGCCGATCGCAGCCATCTGGTCGCTGTGTACGTACCCCGACCCCCATCCAGGCGGCGGCGTGGGCGGGTGGCGGTCGCGGTGGTGGCGCTGGTCGCGGTGGTAGCCGGTGGGGTGGCGGCCGTCGTCGCCGCCACCGGCGGCGACGACGGCCAGGCTGCGGCGACGTCCCCCGCCGCTTCGCGGCCCGCGTCTCCC
>DATLUW010000469.1:0-2899 GCA_035577825.1 Actinomycetota bacterium
GGTTGCATGGTAGTCGGGGCTCGGGATCGCGGCCGGGGCCTCGATCGCCAGCCTCTGCGACCACGTCGACCTCGACGGGAACTTGCTGATCGCGCACGACCCGTGGCCGGGCGTCGAGCTCGTCGACGGCATCCAGACCCCCTCCGAGGAGCCCGGTCTTGGCGTCCGCCAAGAAGTACCTGATCCTCGCTGAGGGGCGGTCGGGCGACCCCCACTACGGCAAGACGATGCGCGGCGTCGTCAAGTACGGCGCTGATCCGACGGTTGCGATCGTCGACTCCGAGCGCCCGGGCGAGAGCCACGAGGGGATCCCGATCGTCGGAACGGTCGAAGAGGGGCTCGCGTCCGGCCCGACGGTAGCGCTCGTCGGCGTGGCCACGCAGGGCGGGCGCTTCCCGCCGGCGTGGCGCGAGCTGCTCAGGCGGTGCATCGTCGCCGGCCTCGACGTCGAGAACGGCCTGCACGAATACCTCGAGGACGACGCGGAGCTGGTGGAACTCGCCGTTCAGCACGGCGTCGAGCTCCGCGACCTGCGCAAGCCGCCAGCGGGGCTGAACGTCCCCACCGGAGCGAACCTCGAGCTCGACGCACGCATCGTCCTCACCGTGGGCTCGGACTGCGCGATCGGGAAGATGACCGTGTCCCTGGAGCTCGACCTGGAAGCGAAGCGGCGCGGACTCAGGTCAGTCTTCGTGCCCACCGGCCAGACCGGGATCGCGATCGCCGGCTGGGGGATCGCGGTCGATGCGGTCGTCTCGGACTTCATCGCCGGCGCCGCCGAGCAGCTCGTGGTCGATGGGGCCGGGCGTGGGGGAGACCTGCTGTGGGTCGAGGGTCAGGGCGCGCTGCTGCACCCCGCGTACTCGGGCGTGACGCTCGGCCTGATCCACGGCTCCGCGCCGCACGCCTTCGTGCTCTGCCACATCGCCGGCTCGACCGAGATCGAAGGCTTCCCCGGGCACTCGCTCCGGACGCTGCCCGAGCTCGTCGAGCTCCACGAGCGGATCGCCCTTCCCGCACGGCCGGCGAAGGTGCAGGCGATCGCGCTGAACACCCGGCATCTCGACGACGAGGAGGCCCGGGCCGCTGTCGTCGCAGCAGCGGCCGAGACCGGTCTGCCGGCGGACGATCCGGTCCGCTTCGGCGCAGGGAGGCTGCTCGACGCCGTCCTGTAGTAGCTACGGAAGCGTGCAGATCGAGGTCGTGTCGTCCCCTGTTGCCGTCCCGAAGTAGGACGCCTTGCAGACCAGAGCCCTGAACGTGACGGTGACGAAGACCGTGCCCTTGTGCCCGCGTTGCGGGTCCTCGACGGAGTGGCTGCACTGGTCGTCCCCGTGGTACCAGGCGAACGTGGCCTGGTTGCCCGTGGCGCCTCCGTGCCCGCTGTTGTTGCATTTGGGGTCGGCCTCCGGCGGCTCGAGCTTCCAGGCGTAGGTCGGTGAGATCGAGGTCTTCTTCGTGTAGACGAGCGAGTAGGTCGTGGTCTTGTCCGATTGCACGAAATTCGCGTGGATGTAGAAGGCCGGAGGGGCGACCGGCTCGCCGAGCGGGTGGAGCGATCCGGAGGAGTAGTTCGAGTTCGGATGGTTGACCTTGCTCGCGTAGTCCCCGTACTTCTCCGGATCGTCACGCTCGAGGGCAACCGCCTCGTCGATGATCGCGGCCAGATCGCCCTGGTCGGCGAGATCGGTTCGTTTCATCACATCGGTGAGCACGTTCGTCAGACCGAGGACCCAGTACGAGGCGTTGTTCGGGTTCGGGTTCTTGTCGGTGTTCCCGAAGCCGCTGGCGATCGTGATGTTCCCGTCATCGGAGGACGTCGCGATCACGCGGATCGGAGGATCGTCACCCTTCTGGGAGTCTTCGAGGTCCTCCTCGAACCGCCGCGAGAAGCAGGAGTCGACGATCAGCTTGAACTTCACGGGGGAGACGGCGACCTCGCGCCCGTTCACGGTCTTCTGCTTCTGGTACTTGCCGGTGACCGTCGCGATGTCGGAGGACGTGATCGGGTTGTGAATCGTCTCCCACCCGCCGCCGGCGGCCCTTTTGACCACGTTGCCGATCAGCACCGTCGCCTCGTCGCTCGATGCCACCGGCTGACCGTTCACGAGCGTGCCCGGTTTCGCCAAGCCGTGCCCGGCCAGGAAGATCACGACGTCGTTGCAGCCGTCCTTCACCAGCCGGTCGACCTCGCTCTCGATCTCGGCCGCGCTCTTCGCCTCGCCGGACCGGGAGCCGAACCCTGCCGCGTTCGCCCACTGCTTCATCTGGAGAAGGTCGCCGCGCAGGTTTGCTCCAGCCTCGCCTGTGGCGGTCTCGTCCACGACGTACACGATGCAGTCCTTCTCGAAGACGAAACGAGGCACGTCAGGGGCGCGCGCCGAGGCGGTGCTCCTCATCGAGCCCGCGCCCACCTGCTTCGGCAGCTTGCTGTAGACACGGAAGCTTTTCGGGCGAACGACGAAGGCCGCTGGGCGGCCGTTCACCAGCGGCCACCAGCCGAGCTTCGCAGAGGCGGTCACGCGCCCCGTCGCATCGTCGACGAGCACGAGCCTGGTCGGGTGGGACCAGTACGCGCCGGGGGCGAGGTCCATCCAGAAGAGCCACGCCTTCTTCGTCGTTTTCCAGCTGCGGACCCGCGTGACGAGCTGGGCGCGCCCCTCGAGCTTGGACGTCCTGGCCGTCCCGCTCGGCCCTGCCTCGCTGACGATGGTCCCCGCCGGGAGCGGGGTGGGGAGCCCGTACACGACGACCGAGCCGTTCACCTTGGTCGGCGCGAGTGTCTTGAGCGCGATCGCAACTGCACGCTTACGCGGGATCGCTGTGCTCGATCCGACCAGCACCGAGGCAGCTGCGAGGCAGACGACAGCGGTGATCGCGACCCTCGTCCAGGTGCCTG
>DATLUW010000470.1:0-6205 GCA_035577825.1 Actinomycetota bacterium
TGACCTCGAGCTGCACGTCGTGCCATGCCGGTCGCGGCCCGTAGCGTTCGTCCAGCTGGATGGGCTGGGGGTCGCCGAGGTGGCGCTCGTCGTCCCCGCGCCCGTGGCAGAGGTCGATGCCTCCGATGAACGCGACGTCCGCAGCTCCCTCCGAGTGCCGGATCACGACGAGCTTCTGGTGGTGGGAGCCGAAGCGCCGAACCCGCTCGTCGGGCAGCACCTCGCCCCCCGCGTCTGTCACGACCTGCGCGACGTGGGCGTTCTCCTGCTCGGCGTAGCCCGCCTGGTCGGGGTGCGATCGCCACACGAGCCCCCGCACGTCGACGCCGCGCCGGACGGCGTCGCGCAACACCGAGCCCAGCGCCGTCCCGGCCCCGGCGAGTCGCTGCCCGGCATCGCCCCTCCAGTCGAGGAACCACACCTCGTCGCCGGGACCGAGGCTCGACAGCTCCTCGTGGAGTCGGGCGAAGTAGGTGGCCCCGTGGATCAGCGGAGTCACGACGTTGCCCTCGGTCCAGCCGAGTCCGTCTCCTCGGCGCCGATCGATCGCGGAGGACGGGTTGCCCCGCTCCTCGGCGCTCAGGAACCACGGATGGGACGGCATGGCGCATCGACGGTACCCCTCCGGACGCTTCGCAGCGCGGCTGCCCCGGGGCGGACCGATGCGGCTACCGGTCGCCGGACAGGAAGAACGAGGCGAAGCTCCCCGCCACCGCGGTGATGACGAAGACGGCCCAGAGCTCGAGGCCCACGTCGAGGACCTTGCCCGGCGTGGTGACGGGATTGCTCATCGACGACGACACGGTCGAGAGCTGTGCCGCCGTGAAGAAGGCGGCGTCTCCATAGCCATGGATGTCTCCGCCTTTCTTTCCGCTCTCGAACGACCACATCAGGAGGGACCCCACGAGGAAGACCATCAGTGTGAGGGTGAACGCGATGAGGACGCGCGCCCACAGCCGGCGGTGGCGCTCCTCGATCTTGCGCAGGCGTCTGAGCTCGTCCCGGATCACGATGCCTGCTGCTTACCCGCAACGGGGACGATCAAGTCGGTGAAGGTGAGCCGGGCGGCCTCGGGTTGCGCATCGACGACTGCACCGAGCCGGGCGTCACGTGTAGTCCGCACGGTCGGCGAGGCCGACGATCTCCTCCCCCCGAAGGAACCGGGCGACGTTCCGCGCCGCCGCGCCGATTGCGTCGGTCACGGCGCCCGGCACGATCGCGGAGTTGTGCGGCGAGCCGAGCACGTTCGGAAGGTCCAGGAACGGCCGCCGGAGCTCGAACCGCTCGTTCCCCGACGGTTCCACCCACCAGGCGTCGAGTCCGGCCGTGAACTCCGGGTTGCGTTCGAGGTGCTCGAACAGCGCGTCCTCGTCGACCAGCGCGCCGCGGGCGAGGTTCACCAGGATCGCGTTCGGCCGCATCAGGTCGAGCTCGCGGCGGCCGATCAGCCCGCGGGTTCGGTTCGTGAGAGGGAGCGAGAGCACGAGGGCGCCGGCATCGCGGAGCACCCGGTCGAGGGCGGTGAGCGTGCCGCAGAACTCGACGGGCTCCTCGGTCCGGCCGGACGAGTTGATCGCGAGGATCCGAAAGCCGACGGCCCGGAACAGCCGCGCCACCGCCTTCCCGATGCCCCCGAACCCCACGACGCCGCAGGACATGCCGAGGACGCGCAGTCCCCGCGACCGCTGGTCGAAGTCGCCCGCGCGGAGCGCGGCATGCCGCTGGGGCAGGCGCTTCGCCAGCGCCATCGCCATGGCGAGGGCGTGTTCGGCCATCGGCCCGGCGTACGCCCCGGAGTTGCCGGCCACCGCGACGCCCGGCGGGATGTCGTCGAACCGCACGTGGTCGAGGCCGGCGGAGACGAACTGCACGAGGCGGACGGACCCCGTCATCGCGCGCTCGTCCTGGTCGAGCTCGCGATTCCAGCTCATCGAGAGGAGGACGACGGCCCTCCGGATCGCGTCGGCCCTGTCCGTTCCGGCGAGATCCGGAAGGAAGACCGGCTCGCCGGCGCCATCAAGCCCGTGCTCGATCGCCTCCCGTTGGTGTCCCGACGCATCGAAGGTGACGAGGACGGGTTCCACCCGGGCAGTATCCGCCGTTCCCGGACGTTCGCTCGCGCTGTTCGGGTCCTCCGGTTCGCGACTCCGGGCTTACGAGATCAGGTAGCCGGAGGCCGAGACCTGGTCGTTGGACTCCGGGCCGGAGCCCCCCTGGTAGGCGAACCGGCATCTCAGCGTGTGGCCGGCCGGGACGACGAAGTCCGTCGACATGGTGCCGCCGAAGGTTCGGACGTTGTGCAGGATCCCGTTCGGTCGCGAGTCGATCTGCTCCATCGGCACCAGCACGAACGTCTCCCCGACGGCGAATCCCACCGAGGTGCACCGGGCGTAGGCCCGGTCGATGTCCTCCCGATCGACGGAAGCGCTGATCGACAGCACCTGCCAGTCCGAATCGGCTGTGGGGAAGACCTCGGTGCAGCGCCCGCTCCCCGGGCACGTGGTCGAGCTCGCCGCCTGATAGGGGGTCCTGCTCACGTCCCGAACGTCGATCGGGTCCTTGCCGTTGGTGACCTGCAGGCTTCCGTTCGCGTCGACCATGGCCTGGTTCGTGCCGGATGGGTCCGTGATGGTGACCAGCGAGCCGGCGGCTCGAGCCCCGACCGGCAGCAGCAGCGCCAGCATGCCGACCAGCGCCATCAGGGTGGCGATCTGACGACCAGAGAACCCGGTGATCCGTTGCATGGGAGACCTCCGTCTCGTTGGGGGGCTCCCGGTGTCTCCGGCCGCCCGTTGGGCTGGAACAGAACGACTCCATCATGGGTCGGGGTGAATCCCCGAGGCAATGGTCTCCCGGGGGACGGACGATCAGCCGCCGATCAGGCGGGCACGAGCAAGCTGTCGACAAGCCCCGCAACGGCGGTCGGGTCGACGAGACCCATGGCAGGAAGAAACGTCGTCCACTCGTCCGACAAGAGCCCCGCACAGACCATGTTCGTTGCCCGTCGAGGATCGCCGGCAGCGATCCGCTCGGCGATATTCGCCAGCGCCTCTGCCCGGACCTCGGGCACTTCGATCAGCGAGGCGACGGTTCGCGCTCGATCGGGATCGGCGATGGCAAGAGAACCTGCGACCTGGACCATGTCGTCCAGCATCCAAGTGGGACGCTCTGCAATCGAACGGGCAACGTCCCATGCTGACTCCGCGAGCGCTCGAGCTCGATCGGAATCGACGGTGGCGAGTTGCTCGGCGAGAGCGGCCAGCACGAGGGCCCGCCTCATGGGAGCGTCGAGCGATTGGGCCATGAGCTCGGCGCTCCTTGCCGCGGATTCGGCCATGTCGTGCGCTCGATCCGGGTCGGAGCCGACGACCCGCTTGGCGACCTCAGCCAGAAGGAACGGATCCTCGATCGAATCCGCAATGGCCGCCATCCGATCCGGATCGGCGACGGCAATGCTCGCTGCCACATTGGCCACCAGCAATGCTCCGACCGCCGGGTCCTCGATCGATCGCGCAATTCGCTCCGCGGTTTCCCCGATCGCCTTCGCTCCGTCCGTGTCGTCCTCGGCGATGTGCTCGATGACTGCCACCATCAGCAGCACTCGTATCTCTGGGCTCCCGATCGATTGGGTCAGCGCCTCCGCTCGGCGCGGATCGCCGGCAGCGATGCGCTCGACGACGTCGACAAGAGCCTCGAGCCGGACTTCCAGCAATGGGATCGATCCCGCGACGTCCAATGCACTGAGGGGATCGGTCGTCGCGATGTGCTTGGCATGTCCGGCGAGAGCTTCCGAGCGCCGTGCCAGATCCTCGATCGATTCCGCCAAGCTCTCGACTCGGTCGGAGTCGGCGCCGAGAACTTCGGCGAAGCGGGCGACGTCGGCTGCTCGGGTCACGGCCCAGGACCGATCGTCCGCATCCTCGATCGATGCGGCGCTCTGTTGGGCCGCATCGACGATGGTTCTCGCTCGGTCGGGATCGTTGGGAGCGACCCGCTCGGCCACGCTGGCGAGAGCCCGGGAACGACCCCTCGGATCGGAGATCGATCGCGCGAGTGTCTCGGCTCGGTCGGGATCGGTGGACGCGAGCTGCTCGGCGACGTCGACCAAGGCGATTGATCGGTAGTCCGCATCCCTGATCGATCTGGCCACGCTCTCCGCTCGGTCGGGATCTGTGGAGGCGATGTGTTCGGCCACGCCGGCCAGGGTCCGAGCCCAGTCGTCCGGAGACTCGATCGATCGGAGAAGCTGCTCACCCGACTCGAGCATCGATCGAGCTCGCTCGCGATCGGTGGCCACGATCCTCGCTGCGACGAACGCCAGAGCGTCTGCCCGCTCTTCCGGATCATCGATCGACCGGGCAATCGCCTCCGCTCTGTCGGGATCGGTGTCGGCGATCTGTGAGGCCACTCGGCCCAGGACACGGGCACGACCCACCGGATCGTCGAGCGCTCTGGCGACGGCTTCTGCCCGGTCGGGACCGGCGGTGGCGGCAAGGTCGGAGGCGACAACCGCCAGAAGTTCCCACGAGTCCTGATTCACCCGGGCGATCTGTTCGGCCGACGCCAAGGCGATCTCCTCGGCCGACTCTGCGAGGCGTCGTGCTCGGCGGGAATCGGTGGGGGCCATCTCCACGGCGACTTGCGCGAGGCTCCAGGCGCGTCCGCCCGGATCCTCGATCGACCGGGCGATCTCCTCCGCGCGGTCGGGATCGGTAGCGGCGATCTGCACGGCGACAGCCGCCAGCGCCCGAGCTCGACGGTCCGGTTCATCGATCGATCGGCCGAGGACTTCGGCCCGCTCCGGATCGGAGGCGGCGACGTCCACGGCGATGACCGCCAGTGCGTTCCACCTCGACGATGGATCATCGATCGACCTGGCAATCGCCTCCGCTCGGTCCGGATCGATGGCGGTCATCTTCTGGGCGACGGCGGCGGCGATCCAGGCCGAGGGCCGTTCGATCGATCGCAGGATCTGCTCCGCCATCTGAGCGAGGTCCTGTGCATGGTCCGGATGCCTGGCACCGATCTCCCGGGCGACGGTGATCAGAGCACGGCACCGACTCTCCGAATCCTCGATCGACAGGGCGATGGTCTCTGCTTCGTCCTGATTGGCGGCGGCAACGAACTCCGCCACGCGCGCCAGACCCAGGTCTCTGCGCCACGGATCCGCTATCGATCGCGCGATCTGTTCGGCCGACCGGGCGATCGCTGCCGCCCGGTCGGGATTCGTGGCGGCGATGCGCTCGGCAACGCCGACCAGAGCCGATGTTCGGTCGGCGGGATCGTCGACCGACCTCGCATTCTGTTCGGCTGATTCGACGATGTCGTCCGCCCGGTCGGGATCGACAGGTGCGAGGGCATCGGCGATGTCGGCCAGAACCGTGGCGCGTTTTTCCAGATCCGTGAAGGAGTTCGCGAGCTGCTCAGCTCGATCCGGCTCACCGAGGGTTGCCCAGAGAACGGGTATCAAGGAGAGGAGCTTGCTGCTGCGGACGTCGAGAAGACACCGCTGCGCGGTCAATTGTCCGACGGCGACGAGGTCCGGCCTGTCGCTCCGACACCACAGCTGGTGGGCATCGCGGCACTCCCTCAGTGCGGCGGCATCGGCGTGCGTCCGCCGATACAGGAGTCCATGACGTGCCGGATCGATCGCCAGCTCGGTCAGCGTCACGACGTCGGCCTGTTCCAGGAGGAGCCGCGAATACAACCCGGTGAGGTATCCGGGGGTCTCGTCAGGCCACCCGGCCCGGGCCCACGTTGCCCCCCAGTCGTTGATCTTGGCTCGATACTTCGGGATGTCCCGTTGCAGCAGCGTCGCCGCGGTCTCGAGAAGGGAGGCGTGCGCGTAGATGTAGCCGCAGTCGTCGCTGCTGCCGTCGACGCACTGCAAGCTCCTCCCGAGGCCGCCGGTCACGGCGGCGTCGACGTCGAACCTGTCCACACCGGCGAGCTCGGAGAGGTCGGCCGCGCTGAGCCCGCCGCCGGAGGCCGTCACGAGCCGGAGGATCTCGCGGGCAACCGGAGTGTTCGCTTGCTCGCGAAGCTCCGCAAGCGCGCGAACCTCCAGATCCCGGACGGCTCCCGTTTGCGCGACGTCGAGCGAAGGACAGTGCCGGATGGGATGGTCCGCAGGGACCTGGTCGGGCAGGTCCGAGAACGAACGTCCGGCAACCAACACCCGGACGGTCGGTGGGCCGGTCGGAAG
>DATLUW010000471.1:0-11665 GCA_035577825.1 Actinomycetota bacterium
GCACGCGTTGCACTTCGCCTCGATGATCACGTCGTTGTTCTGATCGTCGCCGGAGTTCGTGTAGAGCATGCCGATGTGGCCGTCCCTGGCGAACGCGTCCATGTACAGCGTGGTGGAGCGTGCCTTGTTCGGCAGAAGGGAGAAGGGTCCGTCCACACCCTTGTAGAACCCAGTGGACGCGTACGGGCCGTGGACGTCCTCGAACTTGTTGTACCAGGTCCCTCCGTCGACCCCCCACTTGTTCACGAGCGACCACGACTTGAAGGTCAACCCGGAGCAGTCCGGGCCCTCGCCGCCGTACTCGTACGTTGCCAGGTTCGGGGTGTCGTCTCGATCGTTGTCGTTCCAGCAGCCGCCCGCGTACTGGTAGCCCTCACCGGCGGCCACGTACGCGTAGGCACGGGAGGTCGAGCGCTTCCAGATCGAGATCGGATGGTCGTCGTCGTAGCAGTGGTTGGCGACCCACTGGGAGTCGGCGGTGGCGGCGGGCGCCGGGACCAGCCCGAGCAGGGAGTACAGCGAGCCGGCGGTGAAGCAGCACATGAGCAGCAGTCGTCTCATCGGGTCCCTCCCATCGAGTAGCGCACGATGCGCACACCGTCGGGGGAGGTCTTCAGCTGATAGAGCGCGCCGTCGGGACCCAGCCGGAACTGCGCCTGCGGCATGGGCTCGGCGTACTGGTGGCTCGGAACGGCGAATGCGGCCACCGCCCCGTCGACGCCCAGCCGAACCACCTCGTACTGATCGCCGGCAGGTGTCACCACCCGAACCACGGCGACGTATCCACCCGGGCCGACGGGAGCGGCGAACGCCAGGTCGCCCAGCTGTGCGCTCGACCGCAGTTCCACCGCATCGGTCACCCCGTTGCCCTTTGCGATCCCCAGCCGGACGGTGTTCCCCACGACCGATCGGAGCAGCATCCCGCCCGATGCGAGCGGCAGGCCGGTGTGTGCAGTCGGCTCGGCGGAGCTCGTCGGGAACGGCACCCATGCGTCGAGCGGCAGCACCCGGGCGAACGCCGAGATCCCGTTCGTCCCGATCTGCGACAGGATGCTGCCGGGGGCGGTCTGGGTCGACTCGAGGTCGCCGCCCGCGTCCAACACGGTGAACCGGGTCTCGCGTTCGCCGATCGCGAAGTCGGACGCCACGAACGTCTGTCCGTCCGCTCCGATGGCGATGTCCGTCTGCGGCGACATCGCGAGCCGCAGGTTCGCGATCAGGCGCCCGTTCCGGAACTCGAGGATGCGCTGGTGGAACGCGTCCGCGAGCTCGATGGTCCCGTCGGGCGCGATCGCGAACGACGGCGGGCCCAATGTCGCAGCCTCCTCGCCCGCCGAGAGACCGGCGTCCGCCTCCCCGCTCCCCCACGGCAGGAACAGCACCGTCCGCCCTGAGCCGTAGGTGCCGAACGGGATCCCGGGCAGCGCAACCGAAGCCATCCGAGGGGCGATATACACGTGGAGCGCCCCTCCGGCGCTCCCGGGGACCGCCACGGAAGCCGACCCGATGGCGGTTGCCGACAGCCGGTAGTCGAGCCGACCCCCGGCCGGCATCCGTCCAGCCGGCCTCGACAGATCGAAGACCACTTCCGGACCGGCCACCGCTGCCACGGATCGCGCCCTGGAGCCGTCGATCGACAGTCGGACCTGCGCAGCGCACGGCACGCCGTTCGCGACGCACACCGCGTCGACAGGGATGCGCACCCCTTCGCCCGGTCGGACGAGCACCGGCGATCGGTAGAAGACCTGGAGTTGAGGCGTCGCGGCAGCGCGAGCGGACTGCCCCCCGGCCGACGCGGACGCGACCCCAGCGCCTGCGAGCGTCGTCGCTACGGCGACCACGGTCGCGACCACGGCGAGACATCGGCGGAGCGCCCCACGCGGGGGCCCGCCGTTCGATCGATGCACCTTCATCGTTCCTCCTCCCACTCCTGTGACCAGGGACCGGTGACGGCTGCGCAGCGCGCGCCGTCACTGGCGGGGGAGGAATCGAGGGCCGGGCCTCGTCGAGGAGGAGTTCGACCGGCGGGGAGGACACGACGCGAACGTTCG
Organism: Actinomycetota bacterium; assembly: GCA_035577825.1. Lineage (GTDB taxonomy): Bacteria > Actinomycetota > UBA4738 > UBA4738 > JACQTL01 > DATBHM01. Next base: position 2,052 of record DATLUW010000471.1, read on the forward strand.
CGTCGAACCAGGGCCGGACGCCATGTCCGGCATGCGGGGAGGACGGGAGGCTCCGGGAAACCCGAGGCGGCCTCAATTGCGGAGGCCCCAATCCGCGGTCGGGGCCAGGTGGGGAGCCCGGCGACGGACGTGGCGGAGCGCGAGCCTCGCCCGGCGCCCGCCGGCGAAGCCCACCCGGGCCACGGCGGAGCGGGCCAGGTGCGGGTCGGGGCCCTGGGTCGCGTGGACGGCAAGATCACAAAGCCGGGAGATGTTGCGTGGGTCCCGCGCATGGGGCGTCCTGCTCACGGCCGCGCCGGCGAGACTCGATCGGGGGCTCCCACCCGATTCCGCGCCTTCCGGGCCGCTCACGGCGATCCGCTCGCCGGCTTCGAACACACGGGTCTTCTCCGGGGCCGGCAGGAGGCCGAGCGGAGCCAGCGCCGCCGTCCACGCGTCCTCCGCGGCACGGACGTCGCCGCCCGGCACCCTCATCACGACGTCGTCGCACCAGCGCGCGAAGGCGAACCCCTCCGAGCGGAGCGATCGGTCGGCCAGCCCGAGCACCGCGTTGGCGAGCACGGCCGATGGCTCCGGCCCGACCGGCAGCCCGGAGACACCGTCCTCGTCGAACCGAACCAGCAGCCCCTGGACCGCCGCGGCGGCCCCTCGGTCCGCCTCGCACCCGTCCAGCGCGGCCGCCACCGCGTCGGGCAGGATCGACCCGAAGCAGTTCCGTACATCGACGCGCACGAGCAGCCCGGAACGAGACCCCAGGCCGCGCAGCCGTCGTTCGTGACGGCGCCACGCGCGGCGCCACGGTTCCATCACGAGCCGCGGCCCAACGGCCAGGCACCGTCCGCCGCCGACCTCGTGGCCGAGCGAACGCTCGACGGCACCGGCCACGCCGGCAACGACCGTTCGGTACCGGGCATGCACCGCCGGGTCCAGCACGGCCAGGCGCCGGAATGCCCCCGCCCGCTTCGCGACGAACGCATCGCGGTGCAGCCGTCCCTCGGCCGCCCACGGTCCGCCGCGCCAGTTCGAGCCGTCCTGTCCGCCGTCGGCGAACGTAATCACGTCGGGGAACTCGAATCGCGCGTCGTGCGACACGACCTCCCCCCACGCCCCGGAGCACACCGCGGTCCCGGACATCGATCCCCCTCAGCACACCCGGTCCGGGGGAGCTCGGACCGCTCGAATGCGACGAGAGGATTTGTACTTCGAGCGCACCTCTTGGAGCCATGGCGAATCCCGGCCATTCCGTGTCACCCGCCCGAGAACGGGCATCCCCCGGCCGGGGGATCAGGCGCCGCACGAGCGGCCGCGTGGACGGAGCGCCTCCCGCCGCGGCCTATCATTCCCACGTGCTCGATCGACGCGACCTCGACATCGTGGCGGCGCTGCAGGACGACGCCCGCGCCACCTACGCGGACGTCGCGCGCCGCGTGGGGCTCTCGGCCTCGTCCGTCCACCAGCGGGTTCGCCGGCTCGAGGAGGCCGGCGTCATCCAGGGCTACCGCGCGGTCGTGGACCCCGGCTCGCTCGGCCTGTTCGTCACCGCCCTCGTCAGCGTGTCGCCGCTCGACCCCAAGCAACCCGACGACCTCCCCGACCGCGTGGCCGAGTTCGGCGAGATCGAGGACTGCTTCAGCGTCGCCGGCGCCGAGAACTACGTCCTGAAGGTCCGAACCGCCACCACCGGCGACCTCGAGGACCTGCTGCGGCGCCTGCGGGAGAAGGCCGGCGTCCAGACCCGAACGACCGTCGTGCTCTCGATCCCGTTCGAGGGGCGTCCCATCGCGCCGGACCACCCGCGTCCCGGCGACGACGGCTGACCGTCGGGACGGCCACCCGAAGACGATCAGCAATCAGCCGCCCGCCAGCGCCCGCCCGACGATCATCCGCTGGACCTGGTTCGTCCCCTCGACGATCTGCAGGGCCTTCGCCTCGCGCATGTAGCGCTCGACCGGGTATTCGCGCATGTAGCCGTACCCGCCGTGGATCTGCACCGCGTCCGTGGTCACCCGCATCGCGACGTCCGACGCGAACAGCTTCGCCATCGACGCGCCCTGCGAATACGGCTCCCCTGCATCCCGGACCCGCGCGGCCTCCCGGTAGAGCCGGCGCGCGGCCTCCACCCCGACCGCCATATCCGCCAGCATGAACTGCACGCCCTGGTTGTCGATCACCGGCCGCCCGAACTGCGACCGGTCCCGCGCGAACTCCGCGGCCGCGTCCAGCGCCGCCTGGGCCAGCCCGACCGAGCAGGCGGCGATCCCCAGACGCCCACCGTCCAGCGCAGCGAGGGCGATCGTGAACCCGATCCCCTCCTCCCCCACCAGGTTCCCGGCGGGGACCTCCGCGTCCGCGAACACCAACTCGCGCATCGGGGACGCCTTCCAGCCCATCTTGTGCTCGAGCTTGCCGAACTCGAACCCGGCCAGTCCCTTCTCCACGACGAACGCCGAGATGCCCTTCGGCCCGCCCTCGCCGGTTCGGGCCATCACGAGGTAGGTCTCCGCCTCGCCCGCGTGCGAGATGAACCGCTTCGTTCCGGTGATCGAGTACGCAGAACCGTCGTCCGACCGGACCGCGCGCGTCCGCAGCGAGGCCGCGTCCGACCCGCTCGAGGCCTCCGACAGCGCGTACGCGCCGAGGTGCTCGCCGGAGAACAGCCGCGGCAGGTACCGCTCCTTCAGCGACTCCGACCCGAACTGGTGGATCCCGAACGCGCAGAGGTGGTGGACCGAGACCCCGACCCCGAGCGACAGGAACGCCCGCGCGACCTCCTCGACCACCGCGACGTACAGCAGGTACGACTGTGCCCCTCCGCCGTACCGCTCGTCGTACGGGACCCCGCCGAACCCCATCCCGCCGAGCTCGCGGAACAGGTCCCGGGGAAACCGTTCCTCCTCCTCGAACCTCGCGGCCGTGGGGGCCACCCGCTCGTCCGCCCACTTGCGGACGAGGCCCACCAGGTCGCGTTCGTCCGAGGACAGGCCGAAGTCACGATCCATCGGCCGAAAGCGTATCCAAACGAGCGCAGCGCCGGGGAGGACCGGCCTCCGGAAGACGAGATGCCCTCCCGAGCCGGCCCTCGGAGCGCCCGATCGAGGCCCGGTATCCTTGGTCGATGCGGCTGTACAACGCCCTCACGCGGCAGGTCGAGGAGGTCAAGCCGGCGGACGGCTCGACCGTCAAGATCTACTCCTGCGGCCCGACGGTGTACCGCTACGCCCACATCGGGAACATGCGCACGTTCATGCTCGGCGACCTGATCCGTCGGGCGCTGCGGTTCGAGGGCCAGCGGGTCGTCCAGGTCATGAACGTCACCGACGTGGGGCACATGACCGACGACGTCAGCCAGGAGTCGCGCGACCGCATGGACATCGCGGTGGCCGACGAGGGCCTGTCGCCGCAGGAGATCGCCGCGAAGTACACGAAGGCGTTCCTCGAGGACGAGGCCGCGGTGAACATCGAGCCCGCCGACCACTACCCGAAGGCGACCGACCACATCCCGGAGATGATCGAGCTCACCGCGAAGCTGATCGAGCGGGGCCTGGCGTACGAGGTCGGCGGCAACGTCTACTTCGACGTGCACGCGTTCCCCGACTACGGGCGCCTTTCCGGCAACACGCTCGAACAGCTCCGGGCCGGCCACCGCCAGGAGCTCGAGGTCGACCCCAACAAGCGCCACGCCGAGGACTTCGCGCTGTGGAAGCACGCCCACGAGAACCGGCTCATGCGATGGCCGAGCCCGTGGGGGGACGGGTTCCCCGGATGGCACATCGAGTGCTCGGCGATGTCGATGAAGCTGCTGGGCGACCGGTTCGACGTGCACACCGGCGGCAACGACCTGCGGTTCCCCCACCACGAGGACGAACGCGCCCAGTCGAACGGCGTCGCCGGCCGCGAGGTGGTCTCGACCTGGGTGTACGGCGGGTTCCTCCAGCAGGACCACGAGAAGATGGCCAAGTCCAAGGGGAACGTGACCCGGGTGACCGACGTCTCGGCCCAGGGGTACGACCCGCTGGCGTTCCGGCTGCTGTGCTTCGGCGTCCGTTACCGGAACGAGATGGACTTCACCTGGGAAGCGCTGGACGGAGCCCAGACCCGCCTCCGGCGCCTCCGCCAGCGGTTGGCCGAGTGGTCGACTGCCGAGCGGGCGTCGCAGCTGTCGCCGGGGGCGGCCGAGCTCGACCGGCGGTTCCGCGACGCCGTGGCAGACGACCTCGACATGCCGAAGGCGATGGAGGTGCTGTCGGAGGCCGTGGCGGCCGACATCCCGGACGGGGACAAGTTCGCGCTGCTCTCGTCGTGGGACGCGGTGCTCGGGCTCGACCTCGAGCGCGCGGTTCGGGAGGGCGCGGGCGGGCTGCCCGACGACGTCCAGGCGCTCGTCGCCGAGCGCGACGCGGCGCGGAGGGTACGGGACTTCGCGCGCTCGGACGAGATCCGCGACCGCCTGACGTCCATGGGCTACGAGGTGATGGACACGCCCGAGGGCACCCGCGTCCGTCCCTCGTAACCGGTATTGACGCCCGGCCTATCCTGGCCGTGCGGCCGGGCTCACCCGAGCGCCGGCGACGGGGGCAGGATGCGCCGAACACCGCTCATCCTCGTGGGGGGCCTGTTCTGCGCGGCCTCTTTGACCACTCCCTCGAACGCCCTCACGACCCCAGCCCTCGCCGTTCCCGCAATCCCCGCGAACGTTCACGGCGGGTCGGGCGGCCACTGGACCACGTCGGGGCCGCCCGGCGGTCTCATCGGCCCGATCGCCGTCGACCCGTCCCGCCAGGGTGTCGTCTACGCAGGCGCGAGCGAGGGGTTGTTCCGTTCGACGGACGAGGGCGCGACCTGGCGGCAGATCGGGTTCGAGGAGTTCCCGGTGGTGGCCCTCGCCGTCGACCCGCTCCGGCCCCGGATCCTGTTCGCGGCCGACTTCGCGCTGGAGCGTTCGACCGACGGTGGCAGGACGTGGCGGACCGTGCTCGACGACATCGACGTGAACGACGTGGTCATCGATCCGCTCGATTCACGGTTCGTCGTCGTCGTGGGCACGGGCGGATTCAGCAGGAACGGCGTGCTGTTCGGATCCGCCGACGGCGGGACCACCTGGCACGACCTCACGGGTGGCCTCCCCCGCAACACCCGCCCGGAATCGGTGGCCCTGGACGCCGCGCACCCGGGACGGCTCTACCTGGGCACCGAGGCGCACGGGCTGTTCGTCTCACAGGACCGCGGGGCGACCTGGCGGCGGGTCGATTTCGGCCTCGGCGGCCGGCTGACGGTCCGCGACGTGGCGGTCGACGTCACGGGCTTCCCGCACGTCTGGGCCACGGTGCCGGCGTTCAGCGGGCACGCCCCCGGTGTGTACCGTGGCTCCCCGAACGGTGGGTTCTCGCGCGTGCTGCCGGGCGACATGCGAGCCCTGGGGGTCGACATCGAGAACGGGATCGTGTTCGCGGACCCCGTGGGCCGCCCGATCATGCGTTCCTTCGACCGGGGCGAGACGTGGCAACCGGCGGGGCCCTCGTACGGGAACCGGGACGCGTTCACCATCGCGTTCGATCCGCGGAACGCGAACGTGTTCGCGTCGGGGCTCGATCTCCTGGAGAGCACTGATCTGGGGACCACGTGGGCGGTGACCGAGGATGGCCTGACGCCCGGCCGGGAGGTCGGGGCCCTCGCGGTCGACCCCGGCGAGCCCGACGTGGTCCTGGCCGGCACGACGAGTGGCGTGTTCCGATCGGCGGACGGCGGGGCGTTGTGGTCGCGCTCGTCGGACGGGCTGCCGCCGCGGGAGGTGACCGCCATCGCGTTCGACCCCGCGCAGCCGGGCGTGGCGTTCGCGGGGGTCGACGTTCGGGCCGGGTTCGCAGCGAAGTCCCTGTACCGGAGCGAGGACGACGGGGCGTCCTGGTCGGCGGTGCCGTCCGCGTTCCCCCGCCGGGCGTTGGTGAACGCGTTGGTGTTCGATCCCACGAACGCGGCTCGCGTCTACGCGGCGACCTCCGCCGGGGTGCTGCGGAGCAGGGACGGCGGGCTCCACTGGGACGTCCGGACTGACCGGTCAACGGCGGGGGCCACCGACGTGGCCGTCGACGCGGGCGACCCTCGCCGCGTCTGGGCCACGACGTCGTTCGGGGGCGTGTTCCTCTCGGACCGATCCGGCCGGCGCTGGAGCCGAGTGACCGGCGCCCCGGAGGCCGACCGCGTCGAGGCCGACCCGTCCCGCCCCGGCGTGCTGTATCTCGGCCGGAGCGCCGGTGAATTCCGGACCCCCGGCCTGTACCGGTCGACGAACGGCGGCGTCGACTGGACGAAGGTCTTCGGCTTCGCCGTGTTCACCCTTCGCATCGACCCCGCCCACCCGGCCACGATCTACGCGGGGGAGTTCGATCTGTTCGAGAGCACGGACGACGGTGCGACGTTCGACCCGATGCCGCCGCTCCCCGTCCAGGCGAACCTCGACGACCTCGCGCTGAGCTCGGACGGGACACAGCTCCACGCCGGAACGGGCTCCGGGGCGTTCGAGTTCCATCCGGGGCCCTGACCGCGCAGCCCATCTCATCAGGGTTCCCCGTCCGACCCTTCGATCCGTAGGATGGGCGTCCCACACAGCCCGGGAGGAGCTCGAGCATGGCCACGCAGGAGGACATCGACCGCATCACCTCGATGGCGGAGCGAACGGAGGACGTCGCGCAGCTCAAGGCGTACCGCCAGCAGTTGCTCGACATCGCGGCGAGCATGGCGGCCGTAGTCGCCAAGTCGACGGACTCCGGCGTGCAGCAGCAGGCCTCCGAGATCCGCGACTCGGCCCAGTACGCCGCGGAGGGACTCCGCGAGCGCACCACGCAGCTCGAGATCGACCAGATGGACCCCAACTACGAGCAGCGCAAGGCCGAACGCGCACAGTACGCCCAGCAGGAACAGGCCCGGCAGGCCGACGAGGCCAAGCAGGGCATGGCGCAGCTCCAGGGGCTGCTCGGCGGCCTCGGCGGCGGAGGCCAGGGCGGCGGTGGCGGGCTCGGCGGGCTGCTCGGCGGGCTGTTCGGGGGCGGTCAGCAGCAGCAGGCAGCTGCGCCCGCTGAGGCTCCGGCGGCCGCACCGGCCGGGGCTCCCGCGGCCGAGACGCCGCCGGTTCCCGCTCCGCAGCCTCCCCCCTCCCCCACCCCGCAGCCGCCGCCGGCCCCGGCGCCCCAGCCCGGCGGACCGGCGGACGCCGGAATGGCCTCCTGCAAGAGCTGCCACGCCCAGGTCAAGGTCGGCGCGAAGTTCTGCCCCGAATGCGGAACGGCCAACCCGACGGTGAACGCGTGCGCCAGCTGCGGGCAGGCTCTCGACGGTTCCCCCAAGTTCTGTCCCAACTGCGGGGCACCGACGGCCGCGTAGGGGTTCGCGCGACTGCTAGGTCGAGGGAGCCGCGGCTTCGAGCGTGGCTTCGGCCTCGCCCTCGGCGCGCTTCGGCAGGACGCCGACGGCCGGCAGCGTGACGCCCGCCGAGCGGTAGTTCTCGAGCTTGGCCCGAACGGTGGCCGCGTCGCCGATCCCCGCGAAGTCGTCGATGAACTCCGGCCCGACCTCGGCGAGCGCCCCCGGGATGTCGCCGGCGTTCATCTTCGCGTCGAACGCCGCCAGCGCCTCCGGGTGGGCCTGCGCGATCTCCTTCCGGTAGAAGGGCAGGTTCAGGTACGGCAGCGCCTGCAGCCGGAACGCCTGCCGCGCGGCCTCGGCGTCCTCGGTGAGCGCCGTCGGCACGGCCGCGATCACCTCGAACGACTCCCGTGAGCGCCCGAACTCCGCGAGCGCCGCGTCGAGCGCCGGCCGGATGGACCCCCGGATGTGCGACGGCGAGCACATCCACAGCACGATCCCGTCGGCGTGCTCGGCCGCTGCGCGGATCATCTTCGGCCCCATCGCGGCCCACAGGATCGGCAGGTCCGCCCGCGCCGAGAACCGCTGCAGCGAGAACCGCGACACGTAGTGCTTTCCCTCGAAGTGGTCGCCGCCGTTCGTGAAGATCGAACGCAGGATCGTCGTGTACTCGGTGATCCGCCCGACCGGGTCGTCGAGCCTGAGCCCGTACCACCCCTCGATCGTGATCTGGTGGCTGACGCCGATCCCGAGCCGCAGCCGCCCGCCGGTCACCTCGTCGAGCGTCGCCGCCTCCATCCCGAGCAGCGCCGGATGCCGCAGCGCGAACGGGACGACGCCGGTCCCCAGCCCGATCGTCGAGGTCGAATGGGCGTAGTGCCCCAGGACCTGCAGCGGCTCCCGGGTGGCGATGTGCGTCACCCAGGCGCTGTCGTAGCCCAGCGACTCCGCCAGCCGGACCCGCTCGACGGCTTCGTCGAGCGACCGGCCGGCGTCGACGAATGCCGCGACCCGGCTCACGCCGGCATCGTACCCAGCGCCGGGGACGGTCAGGTGCAGAGCTTCGGGTGCGGATAGGCCGGCCCGACGAACTGCGCCCACTCGGCGTTGGTGAGGCTTCGACCGGCCACCGAGCACGCCTGGGCCTCCCACGCCGTCAGCGAGGCCGGCCACGACGCCCCCGCCCCGTCCGCGAACATGACAAGGATCCGGTCGTCGGGCGTGAAGACGCCGTACGCCGCCGAGGTCGATCCGCCGTCGAACGGGTTGCCGATCTCCCGCAGCGAGTCGACGTCGTACAGCCGGACGCCCCCGTCGCCCCCGGCGGTGAGGAGGGTGGTGCCCGACCGGTCGAACTGCACGCCGGTGACGAGCCCGTCGGCCACCTTGAGCGGCGTGCCGATCGGGCGCCCCGTGGCGACGCTGGCCAGTCGGACGAACCCGTCGTCGCTCCCCGCGGCGAGGGTCCGGCCGTCGGGGGTGATCGCAACGGTCCACACCCCGGCCCCGGTCTCGATCGTCCGGAGCACTCGGCGGTGGACCGGGTCGACCAGCACGGCCGCACCCTCGAGCCCGGCCGCCACCAGCGTCCCGTCGTCGTTCGACGCCACCCCGATCACGGACTGGGAGGGAACCGCCATGGGCGCCGCGACCAGCCGGCCCGTCGCCGCATCCCACTCCGCGACCCGAGCCGCCCCCGATGGCTGGCCGGCCTCGGTGACGTCGTCGAGACCTCCGCCCACCACCCGGCGCCCGTCCGGCGTGAACGTCAGCCAGAACGCGCAGTCGATGCCCTGGAGCGTGCGGAGGAGCGTCGGCTGTGGACCGACCGACCACAGCTGGACCGGGCCGCGCACCGGCCAGCCGGAGTTCGGGCCGAGCCACCGTCCGCCTGCGACCGCGAGGCTCTTCCCGTCGGGACTGAACGACACGGCCGAGATCGCACCGTCCAGCGCGTGGAACGAGCCGATCGGCCGGAGTGTCCGGGCGTCCGCGATGGTCACCGTTCCGTCGGCGTCGCCGGTGGCGAACGTCGCGCCGTCCGGAGCGACGGCGACGTTCGGGTCGATCCCGAAATTGCTGTCGTCGCCCTCGTTCACGTGCCCCAGCCGGCCGAAGCTCCCCGATCCACTGAGGTCCCAACGGAAGACGGTTCCGTCCTGGCTCCCCGAGTACAGCGTCCTGCCGTTCCGGCTGATGGCCAGCTGGTGGACCGGCCCGCCGTGGCCCGAGAGCGTCTCCCGCAGCGAACGCGA
>DATLUW010000472.1:0-5210 GCA_035577825.1 Actinomycetota bacterium
ACGAGCCGCAGGTGGTCGAGGTGCGCGAGTCGCGGCACGGACCGATCCTCGACTCGTACATGGTCGGGATCGCCGACCCCCACGTCGTCGAGCACGGCATCCGCGAGACCTACGCGCTCCGGGCGGTCGGCCTGGAGCGCGGCGTGCAGCCGTCCGTGCTCCTCGACCTGGCGCAGGCGACCGACTTCGCTTCGTTCCGCGAGGCGCTCCGTCGCTGGGAGTGCCCCGGGCAGAACTTCGTCTACGCCGACGTCGAGGGGAACATCGGGTACCAATGCACCGGGCTGCACCCGATCCGCCGGCACGGGCACGACGGCACCCTGCCGGTTCCCGGGTGGACGTCCGAGTACGAGTGGGACGGGTGGGTTCCCTTCGACGAGCTGCCGTGGTCCTCCAATCCACAGCAGGGGTTCGTCGCGACGGCGAACCAGAAGGTGCACGACGACTCGTTCCCGTACGAGCTCGGGAAGGACTTCCTGCCGAACGTCCGCGCCCGGCGCATCACGCGGCTGCTGTCGGAGACGGAGCTGCACTCCGTCGAGTCGTTCCAGCGGATCCATCGCGACACGCAGTCCGAGCCCGCCCGGCAGATCGCCGCTTCGATGACCGAGGTGGAACCCGCCGACGACCGGCAGAAGGAGGCGCTCGCGTACCTCGACGGGTGGGACGGCGACCTCGCGGCCGGCTCGGTCGCGGCCGGCATTTACGAGGTGTGGTGCAAGCACCTGTCGACCGCCATCCTGCTGCCGAGGCTCGGGCGGGAGCTGTTCGATCACTTCTACGCGCGCAGGCAGTGGACCAACGAGTTCCAGGTCACCGTCCTGCCGGCGCTGCTGCGCTACCCGACGGCGCCATGGTTCGAGCCGGGCGGCGTGCCGGCGCGAGACGCCGTGCTGCGCTCGACGCTCGAGCAGGCGCTCGACGAGCTCACGACCACGCTCGGTGAGGACATGGCCGAATGGCGATGGGGGGCGCTGCACCGCATCCGGTTCGCGCACCCGCTCGCGATCCTGCCGGGAACGGAGTCGATCTTCGTCGGGGCCGAGCTCGAATGGGGCGGCGACGAGCAGACGATCTCGCAGGGAATGTTCGAACCGGGAGCCGGCTACGGTACGGTCGTGGTGTCCTCGTGGCGCCAGATCATCGACCTCGCCGACGTGGACCGCTCGGTCGCGACGAACACGATCGGGCAGTCCGGCAACCCGGCCTCACCGCACTACCGCGACCAGGTCGACGACTGGTCCACCTGGCGCGGCCACCCGCTCCCGCTCTCCCGCGACGAGCTCGACCGCGTCGCCGAATCGACGATCACGCTCGTTCCCCCGGCCTGACCAGAACTCCGGCCCGGCGGGCCGCTCGATCTGCTCAGGACCGGGAACGAACCGGCCGATCGAACTTCCATGCTCCGCTCCATGCTCCGCGCACGCCCGCGCACGCCCGTGGCTTCGCTCGCGGCATTCGTGGTGTCCCTCATGCTCGTCCCCGGCACCGCCTGGGCAACACCGCATCAACTCTGCAACTTCGGAGTCGGGTTCTCCTCGCTTCCGGTCGAATGGCCCTGGCAGGGTGCGTACCTCGACGACGTCACCGCTCCGACGACGAGCGAGGCGTGGGCCGTCGGCGCCACGTATGGCTCGCACCAGCCGTACATCACCCACCTCGTCGACCACACGTTTCGAATGGAAGCGGTCCCGGATCTCCCCAACGCAGCGATCAGCGCGATCACGATGGCGGGCAATCAGCCCCTCGCGGTGGGCTCACAATCCGGGGCCCGGACGCCGCACCCGATCGCACTTCGTCGTGACGCCCGTGGATGGCACACCATGGACGTCTCGATCGGGGACACCATCGGCGGGGACTTCCTCAACGACGTCGACGCCGTGTCCGCGCGCAACGTCTGGGCGGTGGGCGGCGCGAGGGCGAAGGCGACATCGGATCGAGTCCTGCTGGTGCTCCATTGGAACGGCACGAAGTGGACCCGGCCGTCCGTGCCGATGCCGGAGGGAGGCGGCCAGCTGACCTCGGTCGACGCCCGACTGGGAGACGTCTGGGCCGTCGGGCACGGTCCGGACGGATCGTTCGTTCTCCATCGGAGCGATCGCCGTTGGGCGCTGTCCACCGTCCCGGTCCCGACGGGCGCGGCCGACATCCTCCTCTTCGACGTGGCCGCCCATGGGCCGGATGACGTGTGGGCCGTTGGTTCGGCCTTCGACGGCATCGAGGACCGCCATGCCGCCGTCTCGCACTGGGACGGGACCGCATGGACGTCGTCCATGGACGACCTTCCGGCCGGGAGTCACCTGCAGGAGCTCCTCCGGGTCGCGGTCGCCGACGACGGCTCCCTCGTCGCTGCGGGCTTCCAGGACGTGGTCGGCGGAGAAGGTCCCGTGGTGCGGGAACGGGCGCCGACGGACGACGTCTGGACGGACATCTATCCGACCGGAGAGGAGCGCGTCCAGCCGCTGGGGGTGACGTTCGTCCCCGGCACCCGTGCCGCCTTCCTCGTCGGAATGAACGGGAGGTCGGGCGAGCCGCTGGCCTTCTGGAACTGCCAATAGCCGCTGCGCTGGTGGGGTGCGACGCGAACTGGGAAGATCGCGGCGTGCCCGATCCCATCCGATACATCGACACGCTGCGCTTCTCCACTCGAGGGACGATTCCATCGGTCCGCCGGCTGTTGGCCGGTTTGGTCGCAGCCGCGTTCGCCTTCGTAGCGTTTGTCGGCTCGGCGGCCGTCGCCGCGCCGATGAGCCCCAGCCAGTTTCGCCGACACGTCGAGCGCATCCCGACGACGCCGCTGTTCGCCCCCACGCTCCGGCGGACGCTGGCCGAGAGCCGGCATCTGAACCGCCTCGACGACCCGCTCGCACTGGCTGCCGCTGCCGGCAACGGGAAGCCGGGGACCCCCACGTACCTGATCCGTCTGCTCGCGCCGTTGCCCGACCGGAACTACCGGATCCTGCAGTTCAGTGCCGCCAGCGGCCCCGGCGGTGGGGACTTCGAGGGCGTGACCTTCCAGTACGACGAGGATTCGAACACCAACCAGACGTACATCTTCGAACACCGCGCCCCGGCGAACGTCGTGCGGGTGTTCGCTGGGACGCGCCGCGCCCGCCTCGTGATCGACTCGAACCTCGCGTCCGTGGACATGCGGTTCACGCCGACCCACGACACGCACCGGCACACCTTCGGATGCGACACGTTCCTCGCCCCCGAGGCCTCGACGGTGACCTGGACGATCGGGCGACTCGAGGGCGAGTTCGGCTTCACGCCGAGCGAGTCGTTCCTCGAAACGCATCCGACCGGCGTCCGGGCTGCGATCGAGCGGATCGTCCCCACCGGCGAGCACTGCCCACCGTTCAGCGGGGGGTTCTGCCCGCGGCAATGGAACTTCGGCTTCGACAGCGCGGACACGAACTTCGTGGCGTACGAAACACCGCCGCGCACCGCGCCTGAGTTCTTCGGGATCCACTTCGTCGGCGGGCGGCGCAACTTCGAGTGGCAGCTCCTGGAGGGAATGCCGCTCGACGGCCATCTGGTCTCGAGGCCGGAACATCAGGTGATCGTCCACGGTGGCAACGCCGGGCCGTTCCTGTCGGGACACATCGCGTTCGATCAGGGACTCGCCCGCCGGCGCGACGTCTGCGGGGCGCACGCGATCCTGCACCGGTTCACGTGGTCGAGCGGAACGTTGGAGCTGCGCTATGACGCGGGCCCGGTCGGCCTGACCGGATCGGCGCTGCGAGCAGGGTCGATCCTGGTCTACCACCGCCACTCGTAACCGGTCCGACCGGCCGCTCGATCGGTATCATCGGGCGATGCCCAAGTCCAAGTCGAAGCGGCGTACCTATCAGGCGCCGCCGCGCAAGAAGCCGAAGCCGTCGCCGAAGTGGTACGGCGTGGTGATCCTGTGCCTGCTCTTCGGAGGCGCGCTGGTCATCGTGCTGAACTACCTCAGCCTGCTCGGCGGGTCCGCGAAGAACATGTACCTCTTCATCGGGCTGGGGATGATCGCGCTCGGGTTCCTCGGCGCGACGCAGTGGCGCTGACGCCTCCCCGGAACGAACGACCCTGAACCTCCGCTACGGCTTCTGCGTGACCACGCCCGGGCGGTCGGAACCCAGGCCGGGGAACACGCTGGAGACGCCGCTCGCCCGGCAGCGCTTCTCGAGGATCTCCGCCAGGATCCCCCGGTAGTCGGTCGTGACGGCCAGGTCCATCTCGTCGATCAGGTCGTCCATGGAGCAGCCCGGCCACTGCCCGTGCACCTGCCCGCCGACCACGCCGCCGCCGAGCAGCAGCACGGCCTGACCGTAGCCGTGGTCGGCGCCGCCCGACCCGTTCTCCCCCACGCAGCGCCCGAACTCCGTGAGCGTCGCCAGGGTCACGCCCTGCAGCCCGTCGGACCCGAGGTCGGTCGCGAGGGCCGCGAGCGTCCCGCTGAGCTCGCTCAGGTGGTCGTGGAGCCATCCCGCGTCCGCCGAGCCCATCCCCTCGTGCATGTCCCAGTCGCCGTAGTCGATGGCGGCCACCTGCAGCCCGACGTTGGCCTTGATCAGCCGCGCCAGGTCGGAGAACGCGTGCCCGAGGTCGGTGTCCGGGTACACCGCGCCGTTCGCCGGCGTGTACCCGGCGTCCTTCAGCTGCTGCATGGCCGTCAGCGCGTCGAGCGTGACGTTCGCCGGACCGAGCAGAACGTCCTGGGCGCCCGTGTACAGCCCGCGCAGCGCGTTCGACCACCGGGTCAGCTCGTCGTTGTCCCACGCCGCGTCCAGCCCGAACGAGTCCACCGAGTAGATCGCAAGCTCCGGCGACGGGCCGCGGAACGCCGGCGCCGCCATCCCGCTCCCGAGCTGCATCCCCTGGAACGCCGTCCCCGAGATCCGCCCGCCGAGCACACGGTCGATCCAGCCGGTTCGCAACGAGGTCCCCGGCGCCGCCCGCTCCATCTCCTCCATGGCCTCGAAGTGCGACCGGTTCGGCTGCGACATCCCGGCGGCGTGCACCACGCCGAACACCCCCGCGTCGTAACAGGGCTTCAGCGCCGCCATCGCCGGGTGCAAGCCGAACATCTGGTCGAGCTGCACCAGCGCGCCCTGCGGGATGCCGATGTTCGGCCGCATCGCCAGGTAGTCCGGGTCGCCGGTCGGCACGATCACGTTCACACCGTCCATCCCGCCGCGCAGCGACAGCAGCACCAGGACGTCCCC
>DATLUW010000473.1:0-4993 GCA_035577825.1 Actinomycetota bacterium
CTGGGAGGACCTCCCGGAGGACATCAAGGGCACCTGGGACAAGCTCGGGATCCCCGAAGCGGAGAAGAAGTACCTGGGCGGCGTGTCCGCGCAGTACGAGAGCGAGGTCGTCTACCACAAGATCCGCGACGAGCTCGACGCGATGGGCGTGCTGTTCTGCGACATGGACACGGCCCTGCGCGACCACCCCGACCTGGTCCGCGAGTACTTCGGGACGATCATCCCGGCGAACGACAACAAGTTCGCCGCGTTGAACTCGGCGGTGTGGTCGGGCGGATCGTTCATCTACGTGCCGCCGGGCGTGCACGTCGACATCCCGCTGCAGGCCTACTTCCGGATCAACCAGGAGAACATGGGCCAGTTCGAGCGGACGCTGATCATCGCGGACGAGGGCTCGTACGTGCACTACGTCGAAGGGTGCTCGGCCCCGATCTACACGTCGGACTCGCTGCACTCCGCGGTGGTCGAGATCGTCGTGAAGAAGGGCGCGCGCGTCCGGTACACGACCATCCAGAACTGGTCGACCAACGTCTACAACCTGGTCACCAAGCGGGCGGCCGCGTACGAGGACTCCGTGATGGAGTGGATCGACGGGAACATCGGATCGAAGGTCACGATGAAGTACCCGTCGATCTACCTGCTCGGCAAGGGCGCGCGGGGCGAGGTGCTCTCGGTCGCGTACGCCGGCAAGGGGATGCACACCGACGCCGGCGGCAAGGCCATCCACGCGGCGCCGTACACGACCAGCGTGATCAACTCGAAGTCCGTGTCGAAGGACGGCGGACGGACCGGCTACCGCGGCCTGATCCGGGTGGAGCCCGACGCGCACCATGCCAAGTCCACGGTTCGGTGCGACGCGCTGATCCTCGACGACGACTCGCGGTCGGACACCTACCCGTACATCGAGGTGGAGGACGAGACGGCCGCGCTCGGCCACGAGGCGACCGTCTCGAAGGTCGGCGACGACCAGCTCTTCTACCTGATGAGCCGCGGCCTCACCGAGGCCGAGGCCACCGCGATGATCGTGAACGGGTTCATCGAGCCGATCACCCGCGAGCTCCCGATGGAGTACGCGGTGGAGCTCAACCGCCTGATCGAGCTCCAGATGGAGGGCTCGGTCGGCTAACCCGTCTCCGGGAACGTGATCGGGGGCGCCGCCGAAGGCGGCGCCCCCGATGTGCAAGGCGGACAGTGATGGAACCGGCTACGCCGGGTCCATCACCGCCTCGATCAGCAGCGCGCAGGTGCTGTTGCCATTCGCGGCGACGGGCGCCGCGCCCACCACCAGCGGCGGCTGGAACAGCAGCTGACGCTTCGACCCCGAGTCGCAGCGCAGGATGCTCGTGGACTTCGCGCGGATCCCGAGGTACTCGCCCTTCTTGACGTTGATGTGCAGGCCCGCGAACTTCTGGATCTTCAGGTCGTCGGTGCCGGGCTGCCGGCTCGTGACGTAGTGAAGGATCGGCCCGTGCGCGGTGATCTTCCCGCTCCCGGTTCCCGCGCCGGTATTGAGGTTCGACAGGAATCCCACCACCGGCACGAACTGACCCTTGTGACCGGCGATGATCCGGATCTGGGTGATGACGCCGTTCGCCGGCGCCTTGATCCCTGCGGGGGCGTCCCCGACCTCGCTCGAGTACCCGATCCAGGTGCACGGATTCGTGGTGAGCCCCCCGCTCTCGTGCGCGCACGTGTGCGGCGGGTTCGAGTTCGCGGGGTCCGTGTTCGTCTGAAGGTTCACCCCGAACCTGACCGGGGCGCCCTTGCCGTGTTGACGTGCCGCCGACGCCGGAGCTGCAATGAGCGCAAGCAGCGCGAAACCGACGACGACGGCGAACCAGGTACGTGTTCGACCCATGGATTTCCTCCCTCCCCCGACAATGATTCGCGGGGAGCATACGGGGTGCGCGGTCGCGAAGATAGCCACACTTCGAGGAGCCGGAATCTGGGCACGGGGTAGCATCGGGCCCGAGACGTTCGAGCGAAAGGCGCCGTCA
The DNA here is from genome assembly GCA_035577825.1 of Actinomycetota bacterium. GTDB lineage: Bacteria > Actinomycetota > UBA4738 > UBA4738 > JACQTL01 > DATBHM01. The sequence continues at coordinate 1,998 of DATLUW010000473.1, forward strand.
TGGCCGAGACGCGAACCGCGATCCGGACCTGCCCCCTGTGCGAGGCCACCTGCGGGCTCGAGCTGACGCTCGAGGGACGAACGCTCGTGAGGGTCCGTGGCGACCGGGAAGACGTGTTCAGCCACGGCTACCTCTGCCCGAAAGGCCTCTCCCTCGTGGACCTCGAGGGCGACCCCGACGTCCTTCGCCGGCCCCTGATCCGCGACGCGGGCGGCACGCACCGCGAGGCGTCGTGGGAAGAGGCGTTCGAGCTCGTCGACGCGAAGCTCCGGCCGATCATCGCGGAGCACGGGCCCGCCGCCGTCGCCGTGTACCTGGGGAATCCGAACGTCCACAACCTGGCTGGGACGCTCTACAACCTCGTGCTCACACGGGCGCTGGGCGGCGCGAGCGTGTTCACGGCGACCAGCGTCGACCAGATGCCGAAGCAGGTGGCCTGCGCGTACCTGTTCGGGTCGGGGCTCTCGATCCCGATCCCCGACGTCGACCGGACGCAGTACCTGCTGATGCTCGGCGCCAACCCGATGGTGTCGAACGGCAGCCTGTTCACCGCGCCCGACCTGCCAGGGCGGTTGCGGGCGCTCAAGGCGCGCGGCGGGAAGCTCGTCGTGGTCGATCCCCGCCGCACGGAGACCGCCCGCCGCGCCGACGAGCACCACGCGATCGTGCCGGGCACCGACGCGCACCTGCTGTTCGCGCTTGTGAACGTGCTGTTCGCCGAGGACCGCATCGCGCCCGGCCGGCTCGAGGAGCACACCGCCGGGATCGACGTCGTGCGCGGGCTGGCCGAACCGTTCACCCCGGAGGCGGTCGCGCCGGTCACGGGGATCGCCGCGGACGACATCCGGCGGATGGCCCGCGAGCTCGCTTCGGCCGAGTCGGCGGCGGTCTACGGACGGATGGGAACGACCACGCAGGAGTTCGGGACGCTCGCGTCGTGGCTGGTCGACGTGTTGAACGTGCTGACCGGCAACCTCGACCGGCCCGGCGGGGCCATGTTCACCAAGCCGGCCACGGGCGGCTCGAACACGGCCGGGACGCCCGGCGTGGGGAAGGGCGCGCGGTTCGGCCAGCGTCGAACCCGCGTGCGGGGCCTGCCGGACCACTTCGGGGAGTTCCCGGTGGCCGCGCTGGCCGAGGAGATCCTCGAACCCGGCGACGGGCGCATCCGCGCGCTCGTGACGGTCGCGGGGAACCCGGCGGTCTCGACGCCGGACGCGCGAACACTGGAACGCGCGATGGACGAGCTCGAGCTCATGGTCTCGGTCGACATCTACCTGAACGAGACCACGCGCCACGCGGACGTGATCCTGCCGGGCGAGTCGCAGCTCACCCGCGGCCACTACGACCTCGCGTTCACCGCGCTGTCCTGCCGCAACGTCGCGAACTACTCGCCGCCCGCGCTCGAGGCCGAGCCGGGGTCGATGCACGAGTGGGAGGTGCTGCTCCGCCTCACCGGCATCGTGACCGGTCAGGGCCCGAACGCCGACCTGGCGGGGCTGGACGGGTTCGTGGCGCGGCAGCTGTTCGAACGGGGCATCGCGAACCCGCTGTCCCCCGCGAACGGTGTGGACCCGAACGAGGCGTGGTCGCAGGTGGTGGACGCCTTCGAGGGACCCGAGCGATTGGTCGACATCCTCCTGCGGACGGGCCCGTACGGGGACGGGTTCGGTCGGGACCCGGAGGGGCTCTCGCTGCCGAAGCTGATCGAGCATCCGCACGGCATCGACCTCGGCCCGCTGCAGCCGCGGATCCCGGAGGCGCTCCGCACGCCGAGCGGCAAGATCGAGCTCGCCGCCGACGACGTCGTGGCGGACGTCGCCCGCCTCCGCGCGTCGCTCGATCGCAGCCGAAACGGCGAGCTGGTCCTGATCGGTCGCCGCCAGCTCCGTTCGAACAACTCGTGGATGCACAACCTGCCCGCCCTGGCCGGCGGGTCCAACACGTGCACGCTGCTGATCCACCCCGAGGACGCAGCGAGGTTCGGCGTGGAGGACGGCAAGCCGGCGCGGGTGGCGACCGCGGCCGGAACCGTGGACGTCGAGGTGGAGGTCACCGACGCGCTGCGACCGGGGGTCGTGAGCCTGCCGCACGGCTGGGGCGACGGGAACGGCGACGTCCGGATGCGGGTCGCGTCCACCCAGCCGGCTGCGAACTCGAACGTCCTGACGCCGGCCGAAGTCGACCCGCTCAGCGGCAACGCGATCCTCAACGGGATCGCGGTGACCGTCTCGGCGATCTGACGCTGCCGGCGGTGGGCGGGGCTCTCGCCGTCGACGCCGAGCACCCGGCCAACCGCGGCGTGCTCGACTCCCTGCGGGGCCGCGCCGAGGGCCGGCCGCTCGTCCGGGAACCCGGCGACGGCGCGTTCGAGCACCTCGGCGCGGGGTCGCACCCCGACGTCGTCGAACGCCTGTGGGACCGCATCGGCCCAGCCGCCGGCGAGGACTGCCGGGCGATGGTGTTCGGCGCGCCGGCGCTCGTCCACCCGGCGGCGGGCGTCGTGCTGGGCGTCGCCCTCGGGACCTCCTACGCCCTCCGGCTGCTGGCCGACGACCTCCAGACCGCTGTCGCCGCCCGTGCCGCTCTCGTCCATGAGTACGCGGTGCCGCGGGGAACCGTGCTCGACCTCCCCGACCGGTTTGGCTCGGATTGGGTGTTCGGCAGCTGGAACGACGAGGAGCCGGCCTGGTTCGCCCGGTCGTTCCACCACTGGAGCCCGCGGTGACGCGGCGCGCCCTCGAACTGCTCGAGGCGCAGATGGCCGAGGCCTACGACATGCTCCGCGAACGCCTCGACCGCCTCACGGACGACGAGTTCGCCTGGGAGCCCGCGCCCGGTGCGTGGACGGTGCACCAGAACGAACGCGGCATGTGGATCGCGGACTACGAGGAACCCGACCCGATCCCCGCACCGATCACCACGATCGGCTGGCGAGTGGTGCACGTGGCCGACTGCAAGCTGATGTACCACGAGTACGGGTTCGGCCCGGGTCG
>DATLUW010000474.1:0-3440 GCA_035577825.1 Actinomycetota bacterium
GTCACGGCGACGCCGAGCGAACGGCCGGTGACCTGGCTCGAGGGCCGGTGCGTCTCGTACGGCGAGACGCTCCCGTACTGGCCGTTCCGCGACCTGCTTCGGCGATGGCTGGGCGGTTCCGCCGACGACCCGGAGATCCGGGTTCGCATCGCGCTGCAGCGATCGGTCGAGCGGGTGTTCGGCGACCGGTCCAAGGAGGTGGCACCGTACCTCGAGGCCGTGCTCGGCCTGACGCCCGACCCCGAGGCGGAGGCGCGGCTCGCGACGCTGTCGCCGGAGGCGCTGCAGTACCGGACGTTCGAGGTCGTGCACCACCTCATCGAGAAGATGGCCGACGTCGGTCCGGTCGTCGTCGCGCTCGAGGACCTCCACTGGGCGGACGCGACCTCGCTGCAGCTCGTCCAGCGACTGCTGCCGCTGTCGGAGTCGTCGGCCGTGCTGTTCGTCGTGACGCTCCGGCCGGAGCGCGACCACCCGGCGTGGTCCGTTCGCGAGAGCGCGGTGTGGACCCTCCCCCACCGGGCGCGCGATCTCGCGCTCGAGGCGCTCAGCGGCCGGGCGGACGACGAGCTCCTCCATGCGCTCGTCGGCGAGGGCGTGCTCCCGGCCGACCTCGAGCGGCGCGTGCTGACCGGCGCCGAGGGGAACCCGTTCTTCCTCGAGGAGCTGGTTCGGTCGCTGGTGGACGCCGGCGCGCTGGTGCGCGACGAGGACGGCGCGTTCCGGTTCGACCACGAGGTCGACGTCGAGGTGCCGGCGAGCGTCGAGAAGGTGCTGCTGGCGCGCATCGACCGGCTCACGCCGACCTGCCACCGCGTGCTGACGGCGGCATCGGTGCTCGGACGGCAGTTCGGCCAGCCGGCCCTGGAGGCCGTGCTCGCCGCCGAGGGCGACCCGGGCGACGACGCCGAGGTGGCGCTCGCGGAGCTCCAGCGGCTGGACCTGTTGCGGCTGGAGCGCAGGTGGCCGCAGCCCGAGTTCCGGTTCAAGCACGTGCTGATCCAGGAGACGGCGTACCGGACGCTCGTCGGGGCGGATCGCCGCCGGCTGCATCGCCGCGCCGCCGAGGCGCTCGAGGAGGAGTCGTCCGGCGAGTCGCGGTCGTACGGCGTCCTCGCGCACCACTGGCTGGCCGCGCAGGACGAGGACAAGGCCGTTCGCTACCTCACGATCGCGGCCGACCGGGCGCGGCAGGAGTACGCGCTCGACGAGGCCATCGCGCAGTATCGCGAGCTGCTCCCGCTCATGGAGAGCCGGGGCGAACGCCGCGAGAGCGCAGTCGTGCTGTTCAAGCTCGCCCTGGCCCTGCACGTGTCGCTGCGGTTCGGGGAATCGAACTTGGCCTATCAGCGGGCGTTCGATCTGTGGACGCCGCCGGAGCCTCGCGAGGAGGCCGCGACCGAGACGCTGCGCCTGGCGAGCAGCTTCCTGCCGAGCGACAACGACCCCAAGTCCGCGATCGCGTGGCCGAACATCCAGCTCTGCATGCAGCTGTTCGACCGGCTGGTGGAGGCATGGCCGGAGCGGACGATCGTCCCCTCGCTCGCCGACCGGTGGGAGATCTCGTCCGACGGGCTCAGGTACGTGTTCCACCTCCGCGACGGCCTTCAGTGGTCCGACGGCGAGCCCCTGACGGCGCACGACGTGGAGTTCGGGATCAAGCGAGTGCTGGACCCGGCTGCGCCCGGGTCGTCCGTGGCGATCTACTTCGTGCTGGAGAACGGGCAGGACTTCGCGCTGGGGCGGAACGACGATGCCGCTGCGGTCGGGGTGCGGGCGCTGGACGACCGGACGGTGGAGTTCCGGCTGGCGGCGCCGGCCCCGTACTTCCTGTCCGTGATGAACCGGCCGGACGGCGGGCCGCAGCCGCGCCACGCGATCGAACGCGACGGCGCCGACTGGACCGACCCCGCGCGGCAGGTGGTGAGCGGGTCGTTCCGGATCGCCTCCCGGAGCGATGACCGTCTCGAGCTGGAACGAACCGGCCCGTCGGGTCGGCGCCCCGGCAACGTCGCGCGGGTCGAGTACGTGCGCGACGCCGTGACCCACGCGCTCGACGAGTACACGAACGGCGAGCTCGACATGGTGGCCGTGCGGTACACGCCGCGCCTCGCGGACCTGGTGCCTGCGGAGGCTCCCGACGCGCACCTCGGGCCGGCCGCGTGGTCGGGGTACCTGGCGTTCGACCACCGGAACGAGCCGACCTCGAACCTCGAGCTCCGCCGTGCCATGGCGTCCGCCGTGGACCGCGAGGCGCTGGGGGAGGCCCTCCCCGTGAACATGGTGCTCGCGACCGGCGGGATCGTGCCGCCCGCGCTGCAGGGACACACGCCCGACATCGCATTGCGGTTCGATCCCGATCGGGCGCGCGACCACCTCGCGCGGTCGGGGTTCGTCGGCGCCCTCGCGATCGCCGGGCTCGATCACGACCGGCAGCTGCTCGACATGGTGGCGGGGTCGTGGCGTGAGACCCTCGGCATCGACGTCGACGTCCGCACGTGGACCGTCGCGGAGGCGGCGCAGGTCCGCCGCCCGACGGAGATCGCGCCGGTCTACTTCACCGGCTGGCTGCCCGGCTATCCGGACCCCGAGTACTACCTGCGGCTGCTCTTCCAGTCGGACAGCCGGACGAACGAGGGCGGGTTCTCCTCGCCGGAGTTCGACGACCTCATCGAACGCGCGCGCCAGGAACGGAGCGACCGAAGTCGTCTGGAGCTGTTCCATGAGGCGGACCGCATGGCCGTCGCCGACCGCGTGGCCGTGATCCCGCTCGTGTACGGACGTTCGCTCGCGATCCTCAAGCCCTGGGTCCGCGGCTGGTGGGAGTTCGGCAAGTCCTCCTCGAACTACGCCGACCTCGAGATCGACCGCCGCTGACCCCGTTACGGGTCGCGGTCGACGGGGAGGTCGGTTCTGCGGCCCCATTCCTCCCAGCTGGCGTCGTAGAGCCTCGCGTCTTCGATGCCGGCGCGGTCGAGGGCGTAGAGCAGGGCGCTGGCGCTGATGCCGACGCCACACTGCGTGATGGCGCTGGTGCCCTCGCCGACCCCCGCCCGGGCGAACAGTGCCCGGAGGTCGTCCGTTCCCTTGATGCGGCCGTCGTCGCCGTAGAGCTCGGCGGCCGGGATGCTGCGCGCCCAGGGGATGCGGCCGGCGCGGATGTCGCCGCGGCCGGTGTGGGCGATGCCGTCGGGGTCGGGTTCGACGTGGCCGGTCTCGAACCATACCGCACGGCCGGCGTGCTGCTCCGCCGGGCGGGAGTCGAGCACCACCACGTCGTCGCGGTCGGCCGCGTCGAGCACGTCGCCGACGGTCGCGGGGAGGACGGCGCTGGGGCGCGGCGTCCACACGGCGCCGGTGCGCGGCTCGCCGGGCGGATCGGTCGACACGGGGCGGCCCTCGGCGACCCAGCGCTCCCATTCGCCGTTCAGGATGCGGAC
>DATLUW010000475.1:0-4130 GCA_035577825.1 Actinomycetota bacterium
CCAAGAACCTCACGTTCAAGGGCAATCCGTCGGCCATCCTGGAGGGCGGCGGGGCAGGGACCACCTTGACCGTGACCGGCACCAGGGTGATCCACCTCCGGTCCCTGGCGGTCACCGACGGCCTGGGCGAGCGGGGCGGCGGGATCAGCATGCCCGACGGCGGCGTCCTCACGCTCGACCACGTGGCCGTTCGGAACAACGTCGCCGCGCAGGACTCCAACGGGTTCGCCCTCGGCGGCGGGATCTACCTGGAGGATGCCACCGTCGCCATCCGCGATTCCCAGGTGGTTGCCAACAAAGCGGTGGCCATCAAGGACACCGTGGCGGGCAGCCACGGCGGAGGGCTGTACATGCAGAACGGCACGCTGACCGTGGCCGATTCCCTGTTCCAGGGCAACAGGGTCAGGGCGGAGGCGGCGGCCGGGGTCACCGACGCTGCGGGAGGAGCCGCCTTCCTCTTCGACACCGCGGTCACCATCGACTCGTCCCGTTTCCAGGGGAACCGCGCGATCAGCGTCTCGGACAGCTCGGGGAGCGCGCAGGGCGGAGCGATCTTCCACCAGACGAGCCCCGCCAACGACTTCTCCATCACGGGGTCGACGTTCGGGGGCAACGTGGTCGACGGCACGGTCACCGGCGTGCACTCGCTCACCGCGCTCGCGGGCGCCGTGAAGATCAGCAGCGGATCCAACCCGGTGGACGCCACGATCTCGGACAGCGTCTTCCGGAACAATCGGGTCACCGGCTCGTCGGTCGGATCGGCGACGGCCTTCGGGGGGGCACTGGACGTCGGCGGCGACGACCTCACGGCGCATCTCGCCTCGGTGGACATCGTCGGTTCCACGGTGGGCGTCGTCGGCTCGACAACCGCCACGGCGACCGGCGGCGGCCTCTCGCTCGGTCGGGGGACGTTCCTCATCACCCGGTCCAACGTGTCCACCAACACGGTGGCGGCGCACTCCGGTTCGAGCACCGGGCTCGGGACCGGCGGTGGGATCGACGCCCACGGCCCGACCCTGCTCACCGTGGCGACCTCGACCATCGACGGCAACGTCGTGAACTCACAGTCGGACCACTCGACAGCCAACGCCGGGGGCGGGGGCTACGAGGGCCGTGGGGCCGCCGCCCTGACCCTGCGGACCTCGACCGTCAGCAACAACCAGGTGACGGCGAACGCGTCGGCCGCCACACCGACGGCGGTGGGCGGCGGCCTCGACCTGGAGTCGGCGAGCCAGAGCGACATCGTGGTGAACTCGACCATCACCCGAAACACCGCCTCGTCCAACGGGACGAACGCCATCGCAGCGGGCGGGGGCGCCGAGATCGTGAACACCGGGTTCCTGGTTCGGCTCTCGACCTTCGCCCGCAACGACGTCGAGGCATCCGGGACCGGCGCGTTCGCCGGCGGCGGCGGCTTGGACATCGAGGACGGAACCACGTTCCTGCACGGGACGATCCTGGCCGCCAACACGGGCGCGACCGGCCCGAACTGCATCGGCCAGTTCACCAGCGAGGGATTCAACGTGTACGGGGACACGACGGGCTGCACGGTGGCTCCGCTCGGCAGCGATCGCACGGTCGCGGCACCCAAGCTGTCGGCCCTGGCCGACCACGGCGGCCCGACGGCAACCCTGGCGCTCCTCGCCGGGAGCCCGGCGATCGACAGGATCCCCGTCGGGATCTGCCACGACATGTCGGCGAACGATCAGCGCCTGGTCACGCGGCCGCACGGCCCGCGCTGTGACGTGGGCGCGTTCGAACGCACCGCCTGAGCCCGCCGCGCCCTCCCCCGAACCACGCGATCCCAACCGGCGCGGCCTGGACGGTGCGTCGCCTGACTCACCTGTTCCTCCGCCGGGCGAGAGAGCAGATCTGTCGAATCCGCGGGCATCGCGGACCGGGCACAGTCGCGAACCGCGGTACGGCCCGTCTATGCTCCGCTCGCCATTCGGCGGCGGTTCCACGGATTCCGCTGGGAGGGAGCGATGGACCGATCGGGACGGGTCACGCGCAGGCAGTTGCTGGGGGGCGCCGGGAAGGCGGCCGCGATCGGCGTCGCCGCCACCGCGGCGGGGTGGGTCGAGATCGGCAACCCCCTCGCGGCGTCGGCGGCGGGGACGGCGTCCTCGGGCGAGGTGGGCTCGGTCGCCGACGGCCAGAGCGCGTACGAGTACGTCGGCGAGGTCGACCAGGACGGCGACTCGCTCGTGTACTACGGCTACTACACGGTGATGGTCGGCTTGGGGAAGCAATCGCTCTTCTCCGGCGCTCCTTTCGACGAGACGACCTCGCGGTTCACGTACTTCGGCAGGGCGCAGCTCGTCGGGCGGCAGGCCCGAAACAACGTGTTCGTGATCGACGCCGTCGGCACGCTCCAGACCTACTTCCACCCGAACGTCGGGGCGGACTTCGACCACCCGGCGACCTTTCATGCCGGCACGGCCATCGCGGCCGACGACGTGAAGTTCCACGACGTCCTCAGCTCGACGGCGCCCAACTTCGGGGTTCCGAACGTGACGGCGTTCCTCGAACGCACGCACGCGCCGACCTTCCAGCTCGGCGGGCACTCACACCGGTTCGGTCACGTCGGGATGAAGGCGCGGTCCACCGCGAGCGGGCTCGGTCAGAAGCTCGATCCCAAGCCGAAGGGCCACCTGACCCTCGCGGGCCAGGCCTTCATCACGGGCTAACGCCAGGCGCGCGGGTCGGGAGCCGTCAGCCTCGCGGGGAACCGTTCCTCACCCCAGTACTCCTGCGTCGGCCCGAGCACCGCGACCTCGAACCCGAGCGCCGAACACAGCGACGCCATCCCCTCGGTCATGGCCACGGCAACCCACCGGAACCCCAATCCGGCCATGGTGGTCCAGATCGCGGCGGCCAGCCCACCCAGGACGCGGTGCGTGCCGTCGCGGGACTCGGGCGCCACGATGAGCCTCCCGGCGTCGGCGACCTGCCCGACGGGCTCCGCGACGATCCCGAACGCGGCCTCGGTGGGGAGCAGCCGGCCGGGGACCGGAGGGACCACGCGGGCCGTCGCGACGGCGACCGGACCGTCCCACCCGACGATCTGCGCCGCGTGGTCGTCGTCGTACTCGTCGCGCTCCAGGCCGTCCGGCATGTCGGGCGCCGTCCGCCACCCCTGCTCGACCACCGCCCGGTAGCGCAGCCGGAACGCGGCCTCCAGCTCCGGCGGCGTCCGGGCCAGTGCGAACCGCACCGGCAGGGCCCGCTCCAGCAACAAGCGCGCCAGATCGTCCGCCTCCTCGAGCCACCTCGGCTCCGGAACAGCGTCCAGGTCACTCCAAGCGTCCGTCGTCATGCCCTCCCGGGGCTGATCCTAAGATCGCCGCATGCGGCTGGGGATCACGCCACCGGTCGAGCTCGCCGGCGTCGCGGCTGCGATCGAGGTCGCCGCCTGGGCCGAGGCGCTCGGCTATCCGGACGTGTTCTCGTCGGAGGTCGGCAACGCGGACGCCTTCACGCCGCTCGCCGTCCTCGCCGGACGAACCTCCACCATCCGGCTGGGCACCGCGCTCGTGCCGGTGTTCACCCGGCCGCCGGCGCTCCTCGCCATGACGGCCGCTGCGATGCAGGCCGCCGCCAACGGGCGATTCGTCCTGGGGATCGGGGCCTCGACGGCGTACATCGTGGACCGGTGGATGGGCCTCGAGTTCGAACGGCCGGTCGAGCGGGTGCGGGAGTACCTGGAGATCCTCCGGCGGCTCCTCGCCGGGGAACGGGTCACGTTCGAGGGGTCGACCGTCCGCGTCGACGGGTTCCAGCTGCAGGAGCAACCCGTTCCTCCGATCCCCATCCATGTGGGCGCGCTCGGCCCCCGGATGTGCCGGCTGGCGGGCGGCATGGCGGACGGCGTTCAGCTCGCCCTCATGACGCCGGCTGGGGTTCGGAGCGCGCTCGAACACGTCCGCGCCGGGGCCCGGGAGGCCGGACGGGATCCCGCCGGGATCGAGGTGGTGCTCCGGCTCCCGATCGCCGTCGGCGAGCCCAGCGACGTCGTCCGCTTCCTGGCCCGGCGGCTGCTGACCGGCTACGCGGTGACGCCCTCGTACCGCGCGACGCTCGAGCGCCAGGGGTTCGGTGAGGCGGTGCGGCCCGTCCTCGAGGCGTGG
>DATLUW010000476.1:0-5794 GCA_035577825.1 Actinomycetota bacterium
GCCAGGTGGGTGCTGGCGGCGGTGGTCTGCGCGTCCGACATGTACACCGGGGTGCCATTGAGGGGCGGCAGCTTCGCCGCATCGGCCGCGTTGATCGAGCCGTTGTCGGTCATGGCCGGCTGCTCGACCGGGCGGGCCCCGCCGGCCAGCCACAGGTTCTGCCCGTCCTTGGGCCCCTGCCCGAACAGGAACTCCTCCCACAGGCGAGCCGCGGCCGGGTGCGGTGCGTCCTTGTTGATGGCCTGGTTGTAGTACCCGCCCAGGACCGCGTTGTCCGGGACGAACACCTTCCAGGTGGACACGTCCGAGCCGTGCGTGGCGTTGAGGTAGTCCCAGTCGATGACGACCGGCGTGGTGCCGGCCTTCACCGTCGCGGACGTGGCCTGGACCGGGACGAAGTTCCCCGCCTGCTTCAGCTGGCCGAAGAAGTCGACGCCCTTGGAGATGTCGTCGAGGGTTCCGCCCTCGGCGAGGTTCACCATCATCACGCCGTTCTCCGCGGCGTTGGCCTCGGTCGGGTTGCCGTTCAGCGCGACCGAGTTCTTGAACTTCGGGTCCATCAGGTCGTTCACCGAGGTGATCGTCCCGAACTTCGCCGAGTCGTACCCGATGGCCATGTAGCCGCCGTAGTCCTGGTAGTAGAGGCCGGAGGCCTCCTTCTGGGCGGCCGGGATGTCCTTCCAGGTCGCCACCTGGTACGGAGTCATCAGGCCGGTGTTCGCCACCGCGACCGAGAGGCCGACGTCGAGGACGTCCGGAGCGGCCTTGGTCCCTGCCTGCTGCTTCACCGCGTCCACCTCGTCCTGGCTGCTGCCGGCGGGGTTCGCGGAGTTGATCTTGATGCCGTACGTGTCCGTGAACTGCTTCAGGATCGCGCCGTAGTTCGCCCATGTGGGCGGCAGCGCAATCACGTTCAGCGTTCCCTCTTCCTTTGCGGCCGCGATGAGCTTGTCCATCCCGCCGCCCGCAGCTGCGGTCTTCATCGTGGACCAGTCAGTGCCGCCCGATGACCCCCCACCCGACGAACACGCGGCGAGCCCGAGAGCCAACGTGGCTCCGACCGCGAGTGCGACGAACCGACGCCTTCCCCGCATCCGAGTACCTCCCTCAGCCGACCAGGGCGGGCGGACTCTATACCCAAGCACGTCCGGAGGGCGAGCCCACAGATGAACGGACCCTTTCGCCCCGCTGAATGGTTGGCCCGCACGCACGATTGCGCGAACCGTGCTGAGGAAGAGTGGGCCCCCAGGGATTCGAACCCTGAACCTGCGGATTAAGAGTCCGTTGCTCTGCCAGGTTGAGCTAGAGGCCCGGACGGATGATACAGGCGGCCCTTCGGGCCGTCCGTTGACGAGGGTGACCGAGGGGACTTGAACCCCCAGCCTTCGGGACCACAACCCGACGCTCTAACCAATTGAGCTACGGCCACCGTAACGGACTCGATGATAGCAATGGGCTCCGCACGGTCCGGGGGCGGTCTCACAACAGCTTCAGCTGCTCCGCGGGCTGCTGATCGGCCGGCGCGCGAGCATCGCCGCGGCGCCACCGGGCGACCGGAACCCCCGCCCGCGGCCGCAGCCCGCCGGCGGCGTCGATCATCCGTCCCACCCGCGCCCCGAGCGCCTTGCGGTCGGCCGCCGGCCCGTAGGCGTTCCGGTACGCCCGCTCGTAGCGCGGCACCAGGTCGGGATGGTGCTCGGCGAGCCACGGCAGGAACTCCTCCCGCACCCCCGGACGAAGGTGCAGCATGATCGGCGAGACGTGCGTCGCGCCGGCGTCGATCGCCGCCTCCACCACCGCGCGCAGCTGGTCGGGCCGGTCGCTGATGCCCGGCAGCACCGGAGCCATGAGGATCCCGCACGGGATGCCGGCGTCGTTCAGCGCCGCGACCGCCTCCATCCGCCGAAGTGGGTGCGGCGTGCCGGGCTCGGTCGTCCGCCACACCTCCTGGTCGACCGTCCCGATAGAGAGCGCGGTCGCGACGTCCGCCACCTTCGCCGCCTCCACCAGCAGGTCGAGGTCGCGCAGGATCAGGGTCCCCTTCGTGAGGATCGAGAACGGGTTCCGGTAGTCGATCAGCGCGCGAATGATTCCGCGCATCAGCCGGTACCTGCCCTCGGCGCGCTGGTACGGGTCGGTGCCGGTCCCCATCGCGATGTGCTCGCCCTTCCACGAACGCCCGCCCAATTGCCGCCGGAGCACCTGCGGCGCGTTCACCTTCACGACGATCTTCGTCTCGAAGTCCCGCCCGGCATTCATGTTCATGTAGGTATGAGTAGGACGAGCAAAGCAGTAGGAGCACGAATGGCTGCATCCCCGATACGGGTTGATCGTCCAGTTGAACGGCAGGAAGTTGCCCTGGACTTTGTTGATGACCGATTTCGCCTCGGTCTCGATGAACTCGATCCCGCGGAACTCGGGAGTGTCGAAGGTGCGCCTGGCGATCTCGAAGAGGGGCTCGCGCTCCAGCTGCATGGGCACGATGATAGAACATATGTTCGATTCAGTCGAACGCGAGCGCCAGCCGAGGCGAAGCGCAGCGAGCGGAGCGTGACGGTCAGTCGAGCGCGTGACAGCGGCGAAGGCGGACCTGCGTTCCCGGCTGGCGGGGCGTCCCCTCGTGGATGGTGACCTCGTCCATCACGGCCATCATCAGCAGGATCCCGCGGCCGCCGGTCCCGTCGATCTCCGGCATCGGCAGGCGGCGCTGGAAGATCCCCTCGTCGTGGACCACGACCTCGGCGCACCCGTTCGAGTGGCGCCAGGCGACCTTCACCGTCCGGCTGGACGAGTGCAGCACCGCGTTGACGCAGGCCTCCGACACGGCGAGCAGCAGGTCGTCGGCGACGTCGCCGGGCAATTGCACCAGCTCGGCCTGCTGGCGGATGAATTGGCGCACCTGGTACAGCGAGGAGGGGTGGGCGCGGAACGACCGAACCACCGGGGCGATGGCTTCCATCGTGGCCATGGACGGACCCTATTCCTTCCCGCTCGGATCGGCGCGCGGCCCGCACCCCGCGAGGGTTCCGGCAATTTCGTACCCGTGCCTCCGGCACCCGAAACTGGACGGAACCGTTCCATCGGGCCGCCGTTTGCAGGGTGCGCCCGAAGGGAACACCTGAGGGAAGCAACAACAACGCGATCAAATGCCCGCGAAGGAGGTTCCAACCGAATGTTGGGAATGCTGGCTCTCTCCGGAGGAGTGGCGACGCTGCTCTGGATCCTCGCGGTCGTGCTCGTGATCGCCGGCATCGTGGCGCTCGTCCGGGGCGGCGTGGTCGCCGGGATCGTGCTCATCATCGTCGGCCTGTTGATCGGTCCCGGAGGCGTGAGCATCTTCAAATGACCCGGGCCGCCGCCGACCGGCGGCGTCCACCGACCCACGAACGGGCGACGTCCTGCGGGGCCGTCGCCCGTTTCGTTGCTTCCCGGGACCGGCCGCGACGACCGATGCGTGGTGATGCTCTTCCCCGCAATGGATGGCGAGCTCGTGACCGCCGGGTTCAGTCCGGCCGGAACTGCTTCGTCCCCTCACGGCCTTCGATTTCGCGGTCCGGCCCGAACCGCCAGTCGAAGTACAGCCACAGCGTCCGCGAGTACCGGAACACCAGCGGGATCAGCGGGAGCGTCACCAGCGTGGTCACGATCAGCAGCACCTCGGCGGCCAGCAGCGTCTTCGAGGAGAAGAGCCACCCGATCCCGAAGATCGCGAACACCAGCGGCAGCGTGATGATCGTGCTCGCGTACATCGCGCCCGTGAAGTAGCCCTCCTCCCGTTCGAACACGAACCCGCACTGGGGGCACCGCTCCCACATGTCCATGAGGCCCCGGAACAGCTTGCCGCGCAGGCATCTCGGGCATCGCATGCGGAGCATCGCGCCGATCCGCGATCGGTGCTGGGGGTGGCCGTTGCCCTCCATCGTCCCCCCAGCGTAGTGCCGGCGCCGAACGGCCCCTCCGGCTCGGGACCCCAGGGGATTGACATTCATCGATGCCTTGGCTAATCTCCCGCCAAGACATCGATGAATATCGATGCAAGGGAGGTTCCGGTGCCGACGAAGGAGCTCGAGATGCTGCCGGTGGCGTGCTGCACGCCGGTCGCGGCGCCGCGGGTCGGAGACGAGGAGGCGCGGACGCTCGCGACCGTGTTCCGCGCGCTCGGCGACCCGAACCGCGTCCGCATCGTGAGCATCCTGGCCAACGCGCCCGAGCCGGTCTGCGTGTGCGACGTGACCGCGGCGCTCGGGCTGTCCCAGGGCACCACCAGCTTCCACCTGAAGAAGCTCACCGACGCGGGGTTCCTCGATCGGGAACAGCGCGGCGTGTGGGGGTTCTATTCGCTGGCGCCGGGCGCGCTGCGCAGCGTGGCCAGGGCGTTCGAGGAGGAGGGATCGTCATGAGCGAGGTCCGGGAGGAGGTCCGACGGCACTACGCGTCGGCGGCGCTGTCGGTGGACGACGCCGCCGCGGCATGCGGTTGCGACGAGAACTGCGCGTGCGGCCCGGATTGCGGATGCCGGGTTCAGGAGGGAACCGGGTCGCGGGCGGATGCCTGTGGCGAGGCCTGTTGCGGGGGCGAGGCGGTGTTCGGCCCGGCGATGTACGAGGCACTCGAGGCGGAGGACCTGCCGGACGCCGCGGTGCTCGCCAGCCTGGGATGCGGCAACCCGCTCGCGGTCGCCGACCTGCATGAGGGCGAGACGGTGCTGGACCTGGGCTCGGGCGGCGGCATCGACGTCCTGCTGTCGGCGAAGCGCGTCGGTGCCACCGGGCGCGTGTTCGGGCTCGACATGACCGACGAGATGCTGGCGCTCGCCCGCCGGAACCTCGACGACGCCGGCGCGGCGAACGTCGTGCTGCTGAAGGGCTACATCGAGGAGATCCCGCTGCCGGCCGCTTCGATCGACGTCGTGATCTCGAACTGCGTGATCAACCTCTCGGTCGACAAGCCGCGCGTGTTCCGCGAGATGCGCCGGGTGCTCCGCCAGGGCGGCCGGGTGGGCCTGACGGACATGGTCGCAGCGAACGACCTCACGCCGGCCGAACGGGCGGAGCGGGGCGGCTACGCCGGGTGCATCGCCGGCGCGCTGTCCTTCGAGGAGTACGAACGCGGGCTCACTGATGCCGGGTTCGAGGGCGTGAGCGTGACGTCCACACACGAGGTCGCGGACGGCATGTTCTCGGCGATCATCCGGGCGACCGCGGGCCCGGCGACGAGCACCATGCGTGAGCTCCCGGTCGTCGAGTCGGCCTGCTGCTGAACGAAGCTCAGCGCCGGGCCTTGGCGGCCGATCGCGTCCGGGTGGACGGCTTGCGCTTCGGCCTGGCCTCCCACTCGCGGTCGAGGATCGCGTAGACGAGCTCGCTCTGCCATTCGTCCTTGACGAACTCGTTCTCCACGAAGTGGGCCTCCTGCCGCATGCCGAGCTTCTCCATGACCCGCGCCGACGCGACGTTGCGGGCCTCGGTCCGGCCGAACACGCGGTGGAGCCCGAGCACCTCGAACGCCACCCGCAGCAGCACCTGCACGGCCTCCGTCGTGTAGCCCTTGCCCTGGTGGTCCGGGTGCAGCGCGAACCCCACCTCGGCCGAGCGGTGCTCGTCGTCCATCCAGTGCAGGACGACGTCGCCGATCACGCGGCCGTTCGCCTTGGAGAGGACGGCGAGGCGCAGGATGTCGCCGGGGCGTTCGATCGAACGCTGGGTGATCTTGAGGTCGAGCCGGCGCTGCACCTCGTCCTCGTCGTGCGGTCCCTCGTACAGATAGCGGACGACCTCCTCGCGGGAGAAGATCG
>DATLUW010000477.1:0-7787 GCA_035577825.1 Actinomycetota bacterium
GGACGTGTTCGTCTGCCGCGACGTGTCCGCGATGATGCCGCAGTGGTTCGCCACCGCCGCGCACCTGCTGGGGAACCTGCAGGCGCAGGTGCGGTTCGTCGCCAAGTTGCAGTTCCTGGCGGGCGTCGCCCGCAAGATCTGCCAGGTGAACCAGATCGACCAGATCCCCAGCGTGCAGGAGAAGCTCGGTGAGCTGGCGGCACTGGTCGGGACCGTGGACGGCCTGGTCGTGGCCGCCGAGGCGGCGTCGACGACGGACGGTGACGGCGTGCAACGCCCCAACCCCCGGTACCTGTACAGCGCCATCGCCGACCAGGCGATGACCTATCCGCGGGCGCTGCACATCGTCCGGGAGCTGGCCGGCGGCGGGATGCTCCAACTGCCGTCCTCATTCCACGAGCTGCTCGTCCCGGAGTTCCGCCAGGACATGGACCGCTACGTCCAGTCTCCGGGGGTCTCGGCGGAGGAACGCGTGAAGCTCTTCAAGCTCGCGTGGGACATGGTCGGGTCGGAGTTCGCCGGGCGCCACCACCAGTACGAGATGTTCTACGCGGGCGCACCGTTCGTGGCCAAGGGGTACGCCCTGCGGAACTTCGGCTACGACGACGCGGCGGCCGAGGTGGACGCGTTCCTCATGACGTACGGACTCCAGGACTCTGTTGATGCCGCACCGCCCGAGGCGCAGGAAGCCGTGGCATCGGGTTCATGACCGTGAGCATCGACCGCGGCGTCGACCCGCAGCGCATGCGGAACGCCATGAGCGCGTTCTCGACCGGCGTCGCCGTCGTAGCGACCGAGACCCCCGACGGGCTGTTCGGGATGACGGTGAACTCGCTCACGTCCGTATCGCTCGACCCGCCGCTGCTGCTGGTGTGCCTGAAGAACGACGCCCGGACGACCAGCGCCATCGCCGAGCGCGGCGAGTTCACCGTGAGCGTGCTCGGACAGCGGCAGGACGCGATCGCCGACCGGTTCGCCAAGCGTGGCGAGGACCGGTTCGGTGGACTCGAGCTGTTCCGGACCGAGGGCGGGCTCCCGTACATCCCCAAGGCGCTCGCCGTCGCCGAGTGCCGGGTCGACCGGTCGTTCCCCGCCGGCGACCACGAGATCGTGCTGGCGAGCGTCCATGGCTGCGAGGTCCGGGACGGCGCGCCGCTCGTGTTCTTCCGCAGTCGATACCACGACGTCACCGACCGCGGACGGCCGGCCGACTGGTACTGGTGAGGAGGGATCCCACGATGCAGCTCGACGATCGCCCGACCGGGATGGTGGACGCGGGCTGGGTCCCGGAGCATCCCTGGGGGCTGGTCATCGACGGGCGCATCGTGCCGGCGACCGCCGGACGGACGTTCACCAAGGAGAACCCGTCGACCGAGGCGCCACTGTGCGAGGTTCCCGACGCCGGCTCCGACGACGTCGACGGGGCGGTGCAGAGCTGCGCGGCCGCGTTCCCGGACTGGTCCCGCACCGACGTCCGCGCGCGGGCCCGCCTGTTGCGGCGGATGGGCGAGGTCCTCCGCGAGCACCGCGACGAGCTCGCCATCCTCGATGCCGTCGACGTCGGCAACACGTTCACCATGATGCGGACCGACGTCGACTTCGGCGCCGAGATGATGGACCTGATGGCCGACGCCGCCCTCCAGCTGCAGGGAAGCACGATCCCGGTAACGGCGGACAACCTGCACTACACGCGGCGCGAGCCGTTCGGCGTGGTCGGGCGGATCACGCCGTTCAACCATCCGATCATGTTCGCCTCGCAGAAGGTCGCGGCGCCGCTCATGGCGGGGAACACCGTCGTGCTGAAGCCGTCGGAGACCGGGCCGCTATCAGCGCTCCGGATGGGCGAGCTCTTCACCGAGGTCCTGCCGCCCGGCGTGCTCAACGTGATCGTGGGCGACGGGCCGGAGGCGGGGCGGGCGCTCGTTCGGCATCCGCTCGTCCGTCGGATCGCGTTCACCGGCAGCGACGTGACCGGGCGGGCCATCCAGCGCGATGCCGCCGAGGTCGGCGTGAAGCAGGTCAGCCTGGAGCTCGGCGGCAAGAACGCCATGATCGTGTGCCCGGACGCGGACCTGGACCTCGCCGTCGACGGCGCCATCCGCGGGATGAACTTCTACGGCTGGCAAAGCCAGTCGTGCGGTTCGACCAGCCGGCTGATGGTGCACGCGTCGATCTCGGCGGAGGTCGTGGAACGCCTCCACGAACGCATCGGCGCGATCCGGGTGGGCCCGCCGCTCGATCCCTCGTCCGAGATGGGACCGATGGCCAACCGCCGCCAGTATGACCGCGTCATGCACTACGTCGAGGCCGGGAAGGAGGACGGCGCCACCTTGGTCAGCGGCGGCCGCCGCCCGCCCGGGCTGGACCGGGGCTACTTCGTCGAGCCGACGCTGTTCGACGGGGTCGAGGACCACATGCGCCTCGGGCGGGAGGAGGTGTTCGGCCCGATCCTGTCCGTGATGACGTGGACGGATGTCGGGGAGGCGGTTCGGATCGCGAACGCGGTCGACGACGGGCTGACCGCCGCCATCTGGACCAGGGACATCGAACGGGCCCTCGTGCTCGCCCACAGGATGGAGGTCGGCTACGTGTGGGTGAACGGCGCCGCCACGCACTACTGGGGGATGCCGTTCGGCGGCTACAAGAACTCCGGCATCGACCGTGAGGAGAGCGTCGACGAGATCTGGAGCTACACCCAGATCAAGTCGGTGAACGTGGTCCTTCGACCCGACGTCGTCCTCGGGGACGGCGGATAGGGGGCATCGGATGAAGGTCGAGGACGCGCCGGACTCGCCGCTTCGCGACCCGCAGGCGACGTCGTCCGAACGGATGTGGGTCAGCGACATCCTCGTCGACCTCCTGGCCGAGCTCGGGATCGAGTACCTGACCATCAATCCCGGGGCGAGCCTGCGCGGCCTCCACGACAGCCTGGTGAACCACGCCGCGAACGGCCCCCGGATGCTGCTCTGCCTGCACGAGGACGCGGCCGTCGCGATCGCCCACGGCTACGCCAAGGCGACCGGTGAGCCCATGGCGGTGTTCCTGCACGCGAACGTCGGCGTCCTGCACGGGTCGATGGGGGTCTTCAACGCGTTCTGCGACCGCGTCCCCATGCTCGTCATCGGGGGCAACGGGCCGCTCGACGTCGAGGAGCGACGTCCGTGGATCGACTGGATCCACACGTCCGGCGACCTGGGGGCTGTGCTCCGGGGGTTCGTGAAGTGGGACGCGGCTCCGACCACGCTTCGCGCGGCGGTTGATGACGTCGTCGCGGCGGTCGCGACGACGCGTGGCCATCCGAAGGCGCCCGTGTTCGTCAGCGTGGACAGGGCGCTGCAGGAGGAGTCGGCCCCGGCGGGCTTCACGATGCCCGAAGTGCGGCGGCTGCGTGCGGCCCCGTCGTCGGAGCCGGCAGACGCCGCGGTCGACGAGGCCGTGGGGGTGCTTCGAGTCGCCTCGCGGCCGGTGCTGATGGTCGGGCGCGTCGGGCGATCCGGGGAGGACTGGGACCGCCGGGTCCGTCTGGCCGAGGCACTCGGCGCGGCGGTCGTCACTGACTTCAAGACGGGGGCCGGGTTCCCGACGGCGCACCCACTGCACGTGGGTGTCGTGGCCGGGCTCCACCTCGCGCCGGAGGCGCCGGCGGTGCTCCGGCAGGCGGATGCCGTGGTGGCCCTCGACTGGATCGACCTCGGGTCGACGCTCCGGCAGGTGTTCGGATCGGACGAGGTCCGTCCACGGCTCGTGGCGGCCGGTATGGACGCAGCCGTCGCAGGCCGGTGGGCGCAGGACGGCGGCGCGCCGGCGCCCGGCGACGTGACCCTGTTCTGTGATCCGGACGTCGCTGTGGCGCGACTGCTCCCGAGGCTCGAAGGCGAGCGCCCCGGGTGGCGGCGCGTCGCCGAGCCGAACGCGGCCGTCGCGAACGCGGCCGAGGCCTCCGAAGAGCTTCGGCTGGCCGACCTGATCACCGCGACGCGGAGTGCGCTGGGCGACTCGCCCGCGACGCTCGTGCGGGCGCCGCACCGGGGCTGGGAGCATCGTCGGTGGGAGTGGGCACACCCGCTCGACTACCTGGGGTACGACGGTGGGGCGGGCCTCGGGTCGGGGCCCGGGATGGTCGTCGGCGCGGCCATCGGGCTGCGGGGCACCGGACGACTTGCCGTCGGCGTCCTCGGCGATGGCGACTACCTCCAGGGGTGCACTGCACTCTGGACCGCAGCGCACGAACGGATCCCGCTGCTGATGGTCGTGGCGAACAACGGCACGTACCAGACCGACGAGGCGCACCAGGAGCTCGTCGCCCGGCTGCGGGGCCGCGACCCGGATCTGCGGTGGGTCGGCCAGCGCATGTCGGACCCCCGCCTCGACCTGGCCGGGCTGGCCCGGGCCCAGGGCGCGGTCGGCTTCGGCCCGGTCACCACCGTCCCCGAGCTCCGCGACGCCATGGATGCCGGCGTCACCGCCGCGCGTGGCGGTTCGTCCGTCGTCGTCGACGTCCACGTGGGGGAGTACTGATCGTGATCGTCGCGTGCCTCCAGCTCGGATACCCGGACGGCGAGTCGCCGGCGGACCGGGTCGACCGCGTCGTGCTGGAGGTCGAGGCAGGCCCGCCGGCAGACCTGGTGGTCCTGCCGGAGCTGTGGGACGTCGGATACTTCGCGTTCGACGACTACCGGTCATGGGGGAGCCCGCTCGATTCCGGGCCGCTCCGCCCCCTGTCGGGGGTCGCGCGCGCCCGGGGGGTGGTGCTGGTCGCAGGCAGTGTCCTCGAGCGCGATGGGAGCAGGCTGCACAACACCGTCCCGGTCATCGGCCCTGACGGCGACCTGCTCGGCTCCTACCGCAAGCGTCACCTGTTCGCATACGCGTCCAGGGAGCAGGAGCTCCTGTCGCCCGGCGACGCGTCCGTCGTCGTCGATACGGCGCTCGGGCGGCTCGGGATCGCCACGTGCTTTGACCTGCGGTTCCCGGAGCAGTTCGCCGAGATGCGTGCGTGGGGCGCAGACCTCCTGGTGGTCCCCGCCGCCTGGCCGGCGGCGCGGCTGGAGCACTGGGACGTGCTCACCCGGGCGCGCGCCATCGAGACGCAGACGCCGATTGCGGCGTGCAACGGCATCGGAGACTGCCACGGCGTCGACCTCGCGGGGTCGTCCCGCATCGTGGACGCGCGCGGCGGCTGCACGGTGGCCCCGGACGCGCCCGGGTGGGTGGTCGCCGACATCGATCCCGAGGACGCCATCCGCTATCGAACGGAGTTCCCGCTCCGTGAACCATTCATCGATCCGAAGGAGAGCTCATGAGCGACACGCTCGACGCGTCCCCGTTCCTGTCGAAGGGTGGCGAGATCACCGCGAGGTACATCCGGCAGGTCGAGGGCCAGGGGACGTTCGGCAACGTCCGGACGAAGGCCATGCGGACCGGCGACCACATGGTCCTGCTGGAGATCGAGTACCCGCCGGAAGCGGGCGCGCCTCTGCACGTCCACCAGCACGAGACGATCTGCTACGTGGTGAGCGGCAAGGTCCGCGTCACCGTCGGCGACGACGAGTTCGTCATGGAGGCGGGCGACGCGTGCACCCATCCGCTGGGGGTCCCGCACGGCATCCGCGGGATCGAGCACGCCGTCGTCCTCGAGGTGAAGTCTCCGGCCCAGAAGATCTCCGAGTTCCTCCACATCTCCGACACGTAAGGAGCGACGGTGCCGATCGACGCGAACTATGTCCTGTCCGCGAGCATGGACGTCACCCCGGAGGCCGAAGCGACCTTCAACGAGGTGTATGACGCCGAGCACGTCCCGAACCTGGGGGCCGTGCCCGGCGTCCTCTCGATCGTGCGGTTCGAGCGCACCGAGCTCCGAATGAGCATCGGGGGCGAGGTCATCGCCGTCGACCCCGGCGACGCGCCCCGCTACACGGCGCTGTACGAGCTGACTTCGCCGGATGTGGCCGTCAGCCCGGAGTGGGCGGATGCCATCGAGCGCGGCCGGTGGCCGGCCGAAGTCCGCCCGTACACGCGCAACCGTCGGCACGTGCTTCTGTGCCGCCTGGGGGCCTGACCGCCGAACCCGGATTCCCCGTGGCGGCGCGGTCGACGTATCGTTCGCGGACGACGCCCGGGCGGAGCGCCCGCCCCCCGAACTTCCCGGTGATCACGTCGGCGTCGCGCAACAGCTCGACGAACGTCACGACGATCCACGTGTAGCCCCGACCGGCGCCCCGCCGGATGCAGACGAAACGGACCCCGGCGCGTGTGCCGGGGTCCGTTCGGTCGTGCAGTGGCGGCCGGACTCGGGCCGGCCCGTTCGGTGGCTAGCGGCGGTCCCCGCGGTCGTCGCGGCGATCGTCCCGCCGGTCAGTGCGCCGGTTGACGCCGTGGGCCACCACGACGGCCGTCCCCACCGTCGCCGCGGTCCGGGCGACGGGTGCGGGCCCGATCACCGCGGCCCTGCGCATGCGTCGTGCTGCGAGCGGCATCTCAGGCTCCTTCCGGTTCGTCGTCGGATCCGGCACCCGCGTCGATCGAGGCCTCGTCCTCCTCGATGGCTGCGAGGAGGGACTGGATCGGGATGCGGCCGCTCGCGACCAGCTGGCCGCCCGAATGGCGAACGGCCGAGGCGAACGGCGCCGCCCACTTGTTCTCCCACACCAGCACGGCGGCCGAGCTGCCGGGCTCGATGGCCTCGGCGACGGCGTTCACGTCGTCCTCGCTGAGCAGCATCGCGAGGGCGGTCTCGTAGGCCCTGAGCTCGCCGAGCTCGGAGTCCTCGAGGTCGCCGACCTCGTATGCCTCGATCGACCCGTCCTCGTCCTTCTTCAGGAACAGCAGGTCGAGCACGCGGACGATTTCGCGGTCGACCAGGTCCTGCAGCGCGGGGGCGATCTCCCCGTTGAACTTGCTCCCGGGGAACTCCACCACGATCCAGTCCACGGGGCCGAGCTCGTCCACGCTTTCGTCCGGCTCTGTCGTCGCCATGGCACCCTCCTTTTCGGGCGGCGAAACGCCACCCGGTGTGGAGACGATCCTGCCGCGCCCGGCCGGCGGCGTCTTCACCCATACCGGACGAACCGCCGGCCGCGGTGGGAGCCGCGGCCGGCGGTTTCGGCGTTCGACGTTGCGTGGACGAGGTGGCGCCCGGCGCCTTACGCGGCCAGCAGACGCTGGAAGAACGAGCGGTACCGCTGCAGCGCCACGCGGAGGTCCTCAGTCGAGACGTCCTCGCCGCGGCCCCATTCGGCCTCGAGCGTGGACCGCTCCTGCGCGAACCCCTGCGCCAGCTCCTGCATCAGCTCGGCGACGAGCTCGTCGGCCCGCTGGACCGCCTGTCGCGGCTCGTCCACGAACCCGACCTGCACCTCTTCCCAGGTGGCGCGGAAGCGCTCTTCGCTCGCCGGCGGGAGCAGAGGCGCGGCCTCGGAGTCGGCGCCCTCGTTCGCCGGTACGGTGGACGCGCCCTGCCGGGAGCCGATGAGGTCGGCGGTGCCGCCCACCGCAGGCGGCGGCGTCGCCCCGGCGTCGTTCCCGGTGCCGGCGGCCGGGACCGGGTTCAGGTCCGGCGAGCGGCCGCGCATGTCCTCGTCGAGCTCGGCCTCGTCCGGCCGTTCGCGTTCGTCGAATCGTTCCTGTGCCGTCATCGTGCCTCCCGCATCGTTCGCTCGTTGGGGTCGGCGAGCAGGTCCTGGAACAGGGCCCGGTAGTGGACCATCGCCTGGCGGAGGTCCTCGGTGGTCGCGAGGCCGCGTTCGTTCGCCATCGCGATCGCGTGCGCCGCGCGGTAGTTCTCGACG
>DATLUW010000478.1:0-10226 GCA_035577825.1 Actinomycetota bacterium
CGGTCTCGGTGTCGACCTCGACCACGCAGATGTGCGCGCCGAACGGCCACACGAAGTTCTGCGGGTCGTACACCGCGGTGCCGTTGAGGTTGGGCTCGGCGTCGTCCGGCAGGTTGTGCGCCGTCCAGGCACTGAACGCGATCGCCGGGATGGTGAGGGCCTTGTCCGGCGCCCCCTTCACGCTGAACGTCCCGGCCTCGTAGTCGAGGTCGTCCTCGCTGACCTCCAGCTCGTGCGCCGCGATCTTCCGGGCCTGCTCCACCACCTTCATCGCGGCACGGTGCACGGCCACGCCGCCGATCGCCAGACTCCGGCTGCCGTACGTGTCCATGCCGAGCGGCGCGAGCTCAGTGTCCGAGTGCACGACCTCGATGTCGTCGACGCTGATCCCCAGGTCGTCGGCCACGATCTGCGACACGGTCGTCGCGTGGCCCTGCCCGTGGGGTGACGTACCGATGGCGACCACCACCTTCCCGGTGGGCAGCACCCGCACCTGCGCCGCGTCCCACCCGCCGGCCGCGTAGCGCAGCACCGACAGGATCCGCGACGGCGCCAGGCCGCACATCTCGAGGTACGTCGAGAACCCGATCCCGAGCACCTTCGTGTCGCCCCGGTCGCGCCGCGCCTGCTGCTCCTGTCGCACCGCGTCGTATCCGACCAGCTCGAGCGCCGAGTCGAGCGTCGAATCGTAGTTCGCGCTGTCGATCGTGAGGCCGCCCGGCATCGGGAACGGCTCGTTCGAAGCCGGCATGAAGTTCATCCGGCGGATCTCGACCGGGTTCTTCCCGACCCTCTTGGCCAGTGCGTCCATGATCCGTTCGATGGCGTACGTCGCCTCCGGACGGCCGGCGCCGCGGTACGCGTCCGTCGGCGTGGTGTTGGTGAACACCCCGGTGAACTCGATCCCGTAGGCCTCGCCGGAGTAGCAGCCGCTGTAGACCCACGCGCCGAGCAGCGGAGTGCCCGGCGTGATGATCATGAGGTAGGCCCCCATGTTCACCGTGATCTTGGCCCGGAACCCCTTGATCTTCCCGTCCTCGTCGGCAGCCAGCTCCATCTCCTGGATCTGGTCGCGGCCGTGGTGCGTCGCCAGGAAGTTCTCGCTGCGGGTCTCGGTCCACTTGATCGGCCTGCCGAGCCGCTTCGCGATTGCGAGCGCGAGCATCTCTTCGGCGTAGACCTGCAGCTTCGAACCGAACCCCCCGCCCACGCGGGGCGCCACGACTCGGATCTTCGACTCGGGGATCCCGGTGCCGAGCGTCATCGCGACCTTCACGATGTGCGGGATCTGGGTCGAGGTGAACAGCGTGTAGTCGCCCATGGCCGGGTTCGGCTGGCAGAGGACGCCTCGCGGTTCGATGGCGTTGGGAACCTGCCGCTGGATGACATAGCGCTCCTTGACGATGACCGGCGCGGCGGCGAACACCGCGTCGACCTCGCCGTTGGTATGCGCCCACGTGTAGCACTTGTTCGTGTCGAACTCGTCGTGGACGAGCGGCGCGCCATCGGCCAGCGCTGCCTCCATGTCGACCACGGGGTCAAGCGGGGCGTAGTCGACGTCGACGGCCTCGGCCGCGTCGGCCGCCTGCGCGCGCGTCTCCGCGATCACGACCGCCACGCCGTCGCCCTGGTACCGCGCCTTGTCCTTGGCGAGCGGCCAGTGCGGCGGGTTGTGGATGTCCTCGGTGACCGGCCACGCCATGAGCAGCGGCCCAGCCCAGTCGTCCGCGAGGTCCGCGCCGGAGAACGCCGCGACCACGCCGGGCATCTCCTTGGCCCGGGAGAGGTCGACACCGTTGATGGTCGCGTGCGCGAGCGGGCTCCGTACCACGTGCATCCACAGCATGCCGGGCACGACGAGGTCGTCGAGGTACTTCGCCTGCCCGGTGATGAGCTCGGGGTCTTCCTTGCGGAGGACCTCGGTTCCGATGACCTGCGCCATCTCCTTGGTCCTCTCTATGCGTTGGCCGGCGTGCTGGACATCTGTTCCTGGGCGGCCAGCACGGCCTTGACGATGTTCTGGTAGCCGGTGCACCGGCAGAGGTTGCCCTCGAGGCCCTCGCGCACGGCGTGCTCGTCGAGCGGGCCGTCGGCCTCGGCGATCAGCCCGGCCGAGGCCATGATCATGCCCGGCGTGCAGTAGCCACACTGGAGGCCGTGGTGCTGATGGAACGCCTCCTGCAGGGCGTGCAGCTCGCCGCCTGAGCCGGCCAGGCCCTCGATGGTCGAGACCTCACGGCCGTCCGCCTGCAGCGCGAGCAGCGTGCACGACTTCACCGATTCGCCGTCGAGCAGCACCGTGCACGAACCGCACGACGACGTGTCGCACCCGACGTTCGTTCCGGTCAATCCCAGGGAGTCGCGCAGGAAGTAGACGAGCAGGGTGCGGGCTTCCACGTCGGCTTCCCTGGGCGACCCGTTCACTGTGACGGAGACCTGTGTCAACGGTGCCTCCTTTCCCTCACCCGATGGGGAAGCCCGGATCGTATGCCCGCGGCGCCGCAGGGGTGAAATCGGCCATGGCCAGCCCGCGCACCCGCTTGCCGGAACACGACCGGCGAGGCGAACGGATAGCATCGTCGCCTTCCACCCGCACCGGCCTTGTGCGCCGGGGAAGGAGCGTCCGAAGCATGCGTCGTGCACTCCGGGCCGCGTTCCTGATGCTGGCAGCGGTGTCGTGCCTCGGGATTCCCCCCAAGCCCGCGAACGCGTCCGGGGATCTCGGGTGGACTCGGAGTCCGCTCCAGCGGGTGCCGGCGCAGCCGTGGAACGGGACGGAGCCCTCCGGTGAACAGTTGACCGACGTCTCGTGCTCCGGGCCCGATCTGTGCGTGGCCGTGGACCACCGCGGGAACGCGTGGACATCGACGGCTCCAGGAGACCCGTCGGCGTGGGCGCATCGTCGGGTCGCCGACGGGCGTCCGCTCCGAGGGATCTCATGCGCATCGGACTCCTCATGCGTGGCCGTGGGCGACGGCGGCCTCGTCGCTACGACGCTCCATCCGGGGGAGGCGAGCCATGCCTGGCGCTCGTCCAACATCGTTCCCGCGGACCGCCTGGAGGGAGTCTCGTGCACCCCCGAGTCGATCTGCGTGGCGGTGACCGGCGACGTCGGCGACATCTGGACGTCGACCAACCCCCCCGCCGGGGCTGCGTCCTGGCGACGAGTTCAGGTGGGCCATGCCCTCGTCGACCTCTCCTGTCCCTCGCTGCGCCTGTGCGTTGCGGTTGGTGGAGACAACGCCGTGGTCTCGACCCATCCGGCGACGGCGGGCGGCGGATGGCGGAGCATCACGCTCCCCCTGGCTCGGTCGCTCCGCGGCGTCTCCTGTCCCTCGGCATCGTTCTGCGCCGCCGTCGACGACACCGGGCTCGTGTTCACCACCACGAACCCCGGGGGTCCGGCGTCCGGATGGACATCGTGGAACGTCGATCCCGGGAAGCACTCGCTCGACGTGGAGTGCCCCACCCGGAACCTGTGTCTGGTCGTCGATCGATTCCGCCGGGTGTTGACGTCGACGGATCCGACCGGCGGACCGGGGACCTGGACCATCCACAAGCTGGACCAGGGCATGCAGCGCCTGTCGTGCAGCTCGGACGCATCGTGTGTCGGCGTTCGCGGCGAAGGATTCGCCACCTCGAGCAGCGACCCGACCGGCCCCGACGCCGCCTGGGTCTCGGAGCGGATCGCCCCGACCGACGGGTATCGGGACGCCAGCTGTCCCTCCTCGTCGCTCTGCCTGGCCGTGGGGGACTCGATCGCCACCACGAGCGACCCGGCGGCACGGGGGAGCTGGTCAGTGGGGACGCTGCCCACCACCGATCGCCCGTTCTCCCTGATCGCCGTCGACTGCCCGGACACCACGCTCTGCCTGGCGGGCGGCTTTCGCGGGGTCATCGCATGGTCGACCGACCCCGGCGCGGGAGTCTCCTCCTGGCAGGCAGCTGTCATCAACGGCCCGCGCGACGGCGGCGCCGTGGTGGGCATGTCGTGCCTCGCCGTCGACATGTGCGTCGCGGCAGATTTCGGCGGGCACGTGCTGAGCAGCACGGATCCCACCGATCCCGGGTCGTGGGTCAGGACGGCACGATTCACCGACCTTCCGGTCCGTACGCTCTCGTGTCCGTCCCGGCACCTCTGTTTCGCAGGCGCGAGCTACGGGCAGACCGAGAGTGCCGTCCACGTGCTGCACTCCAGCGACCCCACCGGCGACCCGGCCACCTGGACGGCGATGAAGCTCCCGGTCCACGGGACAATCTCCGACATCGACTGCCCCGCACCGACGCTGTGCGTGGCTGCTGCCGGGGGCGCGTTGTTCACGAGCTCCGACCCGACCGGCCCCCCGTCCGCATGGAAGATGTCGCCTCATCACGCGGTCGCCGTGTCCTGTCCGACCGGGCATTTCTGCCTGGCGACCGGACCGCGAGGCGACGTGTGGACCTCGGCGACGCCGACCGATCCCGCCTCGTGGCGGCGGGCGAACGTGGACGGGGTCGTTGGGGTGGACGCGGCGGCTTGTCCTTCGCCGACCCTGTGCGTCGGCGTCGACGACGATGCCTACGCGCTCACCGGGAGTGCGTGGTAGCCCCGACCACGTGGCGGCCGCTCTCGGCGCAGGCGGTGATGCGGATCGAGAACGATCTCGCGTGTGCCGGAGTCGAGGCGGGGCTGCGCGGTGAGGTCGATGGTGCCGTCGCACCCGAACGTCCACGCGCCACGGACCTGCACCGCGTGCTTGACCGAGGCCTCCGTGCAGGTGGAGATGACGCCCCCGCCGGAACGAACGCCGGAACGAGCGCGGTCGTCGCGGCCAGGAGCACGAAGCGAGCGGCGGGACGCCTTCCCACGGTGCGGACGGTACGCCGGCGCACAGCCGCGCGACGTCTGTCGTGCGAAGGACGGTGGTCGGGTCCGCGGGCGAGGGTGAGGCGCGACTCGAGCAGGTTTTCGTACCGGGAACCTGGCAGCGGAAGTTGACCGGTCAACAGTCCGAGCGCGAGAATCCGGCTTCCGCGCCGCCGCGCCGCGACGGTGCACGAGCCGAGGGGTGAACCGCACGCTGGCAGGCCGATCGACGCCGTGCCCCGCAGTCCTGGGAGGTCGGCCGTTCGTAGTGCTTGCGCGGGGCCATCGCCGTCCGGTTCGAATGTCGTTGCAACTGCAGTGAAGGAGGACTGACCATGCTTCCCGCTGCGTTCGAGTACCACCGTCCGGACACGCTCGACGAGGCGCTCTCGCTCCTGTCGGCGCACGCCGACGACGGCAAGGTCCTGGCGGGAGGGCAGAGCCTCATCCCGCTGATGAAGCTCCGGTTCGCCGCGCCGGGGCACCTCATCGACATCAACCGCATCTCCGGCCTGGACGGCCTGGAGGAGGCGGATGGCCACCTGAAGATCGGCGCGATGACCCGCCACGCCACGCTGGAGCACTCCGACCTGCTGAAGTCCCGGTACCCGGTCATGGCGCAGGCGGCGCCGATGATCTCAGATCCCCTGGTACGGAACCTGGGCACGATCGGCGGGTCGCTCGCGCACGCCGACCCCGCCGGCGACTGGGGCTCGGTCATGCTGGCGATGGGCGCCACGATCGTCGTGAGGTCGCCGAACAGCGACCGCGAGCTGCCGATCGGCGAGTTCCTCCAGGACACGTTCACCACGGCGCTCGAGCCCGACGAGATCGTCACCGAGATCCGCGTCCCCCAGCCGGTCGAGCGCTCCGGCGGCGCCTACCTGAAGATGGAACGCAAGGTCGGCGACTTCGCCACGGTGGCGGTCGGCGTGCACCTCGAGCTCTCCAACGGCACGATCGGCAGGGCTGGGATCGCGCTCACGGCGGTCGGGTCCAAGAACATCGAGGCCACCGAGGCCGAACAGCACCTGGCCGGGGCCGAACCCACCGAGGAGGCGTTCGCGGAGGCCGGCCGGCTGGCTGCGGCCGCCGCCGATCCCGTCTCCGACGTGCGCGGCTCCGCCGACTACAAGCGGCACGTCGTTGATGTCTTCGTTCGTCGCGGCCTGGCCCGGGCCCTCGACTCGGCCCGCAGCCTGTAGGGGGTGGCAGCGAACATGGAGATCACGGTCAATCTCAACGGAACGGAACGCTCGGCGGACGTCGAGCCCCGCACGCTCCTCGTCCACGTCATTCGGGAGACCCTCGGATACACCGGAACCCACATCGGGTGCGACACGACATCGTGCGGCGCCTGCACGGTGCTCCTCGACGGCACGCCGGTGAAGTCGTGCACGGTGTTCGGCGTCCAGGCCGACGGCCGGGCGGTGACCACGGTCGAGGGCATGATGGGCGCCGACGGTCTCGACGCCATCCAGGAGGGGTTCAAGGAGGAACACGGCCTCCAGTGCGGGTTCTGCACGCCGGGCATGATGCTCGTCGCGAAACACCTCCTGGCCGAGAACCCCGCCCCCTCCGAGGACGACATCCGGTGGGCCATCAGCGGGAACATCTGCCGCTGCACCGGCTACATGAACATCGTGAAGGCCATCCAGTGGGCGGCGTCGAAGAATGCCGGGAACGGCCACGGCGACATGCCCGTGAGCCCCGACAGCACGGCCGACGAAACCGGGCTCGGCCCGGAGGAGTCCACGCCGGCCTCCGACATCGCCGACGAGGGCGTCGCCACGGCGGCCCCGAGCGAGTAGGCAGGGAGACGACTGATGGCGACCGAGATTCGAGGCATCGGACACAGCGTCAAGCGCAAGGAGGACGATCGCTTCATCCGGGGCCAGGGGAACTACGTCGACGACGTGGTGCTCCCCCGGATGCTCCACATGGCCATCCTGCGGAGCCCGTTCGCGCATGCGGAGATCCGCTCCGTGGACACCTCGCGTGCCAGCGCCCTGCCGGGCGTGGTCGTCGTCGTGACGGGCGAGATCATGGACGCGCACAAGCTCGCGTGGATGCCGACCCTATCGGGCGATACGCAGGCCGTGCTGGCCACCGACAAGGTCCGGTTCCAGGGACAGGAGGTCGCCGCCGTCGTCGCGGAGTCCGCCTACATCGCCAAGGACGCCCTGGAGCTGATCGACGTCGAGTACGAACCGCTCGGGGCGGTGACCAACCCCGACAAGGCCGCGGCGGCGGACGCGCCGGTCATCCGCACGGACAAGGAAGGTCAGGCCGACAACCACATCTACCACTGGGAGTCGGGCGACGCAGACGCGACGGACGCGGCGTTCGCGGGCGCCGACAAGGTCGTATCGCTGGACACGCACTACCCGCGCTCGCACCCGTCGCCGCTCGAGACCTGCGGCTGCGTCGCCGACGTGAACATGGGCACCGGGCAGGCCACGATCTGGATGACCTCCCAGGCGCCGCACGCCATCCGAACGGTGTTCGCGCTGGTCACGGGACTGCCCGAGGAGAACATCCGCATCCTGTCGCCGGACATCGGCGGCGGGTTCGGCAACAAGGTCCCCGTGTATCCGGGCTACGTCGTGGCGACCGCCGCGTCGCTCCTGCTCGGCCGGCCCGTGAAGTGGATCGAAGACCGCACCGAGAACCTCATCTCCACGGGGTTCGCGCGGGACTTCTACATGCACGGCGAGATGGCGCTCGACTCGGACGGCACCATGAAGGGGCTGCGAGTTTCGCTCAAGGCCGACGAGGGCGCGTTCCACGCGGACGCGCAGCCGTCGAAGTTCAAGGTGGGGCTGTTCCACGTGGTGACGGGCTCGTACGACCTGCCGGCGGCGCACGTCTCGGCCGACGGCTACTACACGAACAAGGCGCCCGGCGGCGTCGCCTACCGGTGCTCGTTCCGGGTGACCGAGGCCTCGTACATGATCGAGCGCCTCGTGCAGAACGCGGCATACGAGCTCGGCATGGACCCGGCGGACCTCCGGAAGAAGAACTTCATCCCGAAGGAGGCGTTCCCCTACAAGAGCGTCACGGGGTTCGAGTACGACTCGGGCGACTACCACGCGGCCATGGATCTCGCCCTGGAGAAGGTCGGGTACGCCGACTTCCGGGCGGAGCAGGCTGCAGCCCGTGCCGAGGGCCGGCTGCTCGGGGTGGGGCTGGCGTCGTTCACGGAGGTCGTGGGCGCCGGTCCGCAGAAGGACTACGACATCCTCGGGCTGAAGATGAACGACGGCGCCGAGCTGCGGGTCCACCCGACCGGCAAGGCGATCCTCAAGCTCTCCGTGCAGACGCAGGGACAAGGCCACGAGACGACGTTCGCGCAGATCGTGGCCGGCGAGCTCGGCATCCAGCCCGAGGACGTCAAGGTCATGCACGGCGACACGGACAACACGCCGTACGGGCTCGGGACGTACGCGTCGCGGTCCACACCCGTGTCCGGCGCCGCCACCGCGATGGTCGCCCGGCGCGTCCGGGAGAAGGCCCGGAAGATCGCCGCGCACCTGTTGGAGGTCAGCGAGGACGACCTGGAGTGGGAGGCCGACTCGTTCCACGTGAAGGGCGCGCCCGACCAGGCCAAGACGATCCAGGAGATCGCGTTCGCCGCGTACACGAACTTCGCGGAGGGCACGGAAGCCGGGCTGGAGGCCGTGTACTACTACGACCCGCCGAACCTGACGTTCCCGTTCGGGACGTACGTGGTGACCGTCGAGGTCGACCCCGACACCGGCGTGTGGAAGGTGCTCCGGATGATCGCCGTGGACGACTGCGGCGTCCGGATCAACCCGATGATCGTCGAGGGGCAGATCCAGGGCGGGCTCACCGAGGGCTACGGCATGGCCGCGATGGAGCTCATCACGTTCGACGACGACGGCAACTGCATCGGTTCGAACTTCATGGACTACCTGCTGCCGACGGCGTGGGAGACGCCGCGGTTCGAGCTCGGGGAGACGGTGACGCCGTCGCCGCACCACCCGATCGGCGCGAAGGGCGTCGGCGAGTCGGCCACGGTCGGGTCCCCGGCGGCGTTCGTCAACGCCGTGCTCGACGCGGTGTGGCACCTCGGCGTGCGGAACCTCGACATGCCGGTCACGTCGGCCAAGGTGTGGGAGGCAATCCAGGCGGCGCAGGCATCCGGCGGCGGCTCCACGGATGCGCCGCGCGAACAGTCGCTCGAGCAGGCGGGGTCATCGGACGTCGTGTCGCACGACCAGGCCGGCGGCGCCGACGTCCAGTCCCACGACGAGAGCGGCGGGCTGCCGGGGAGCTCGGGCGCCGAATGAACCGGCAGGTCATCGAGCTGGCCCGGGAGCTCGCCGATCGCGGCGAGCCGTTCGCGTTCGCCACGGTGGTGTGGCGCCGCGCACCCTCGTCCGGCAAGGAGGGCTCGACGGCGGTCATCCGTTCGGACGGCACCGTGCGCGGGTGGCTGGGCGGCGCGTGCGCCGAGCCGGCCGTGGTCCGCGAGGCCCGGACGGCGATCGCCGAGGGAACGCCGCGGCTGCTGTTCCTGGGAACGCCCGAGGAGCTGTCCGAGCACGACCGGCAGGGCGTCGTCCGCGTGCCGATCGCGTGCCAGAGCGAGGGAGCGTTGGAGGTCTACGTGGAACCCGTCCTGCCGAAGCCGCACCTGGTGATCGTGGGCCGCTCCCCCGCCGTGGACACCCTCGCCGCGCTGGCGTCCGCGCTGCAGTGGGAGACCGTGGTGGTGGACGACGGCGGCTCCGCCGACGCCCACCCCGCGGCCGACCGCGTGGTGACCTCCCTCGACCTCCCGGCGGCGGACGCATCGGCGCGCTCCTACGTGGTCGTGGCGACGCAGGGCCACTACGACGAGGACGCGCTGCAGGCCGCGCTCGAGGAGGACCATGCGTACGTGGCTCTGGTCGCGTCGCGCAAGCGCGCGGAGTCGGTGCTCGGATACCTGCGCGATCGCGGCGTCCCCGAGGAGGCGATCGCGCGGGTGCACGCGCCGGCGGGCCTCGACCTCGGCGCGGTCTCGCACGAGGAGATCGCCGTAGCGATCCTGGCGGAGATCGTCAAGGAGAAGGCCGCCGGAGAGATCGCGACGGGCGTGCCGTCCGAGCACGCCCAGCACGGCCACCACGGGCACGATGCCGCGCTGTCGGACGAACGCCACGAGGAGATCGACCCAGTGTGCGGCATGACGGTCGATGTCGCGACGGCGCGCAACGTCGCCATGCACGAGGGCCGGACCTACTACTTCTGCTCGGCGGGCTGTCGGGCGGCGTTCGAGGCCGACCCGGCGAAGTTCGTCGCCGTGCACGTTGGCGGAGAGCCACAGGATCTCCGGGGTCGACGCCTCGAGCGCCGCCGCCTGCGACGGGGT